>UQVI01000141.1 GCA_900544515.1 uncultured Oscillospiraceae bacterium
GCGTCAGATGTGTATAAGAGACAGGTATTGAACTGTATAAAGAATTTATAGATAATTTTATGACGATGTCTGAAAACTGTGTTGATGCTGTCAGTGTGAAAAAAGGGAATATAGTTGGTTGTCAAGCTCAGGAAATTGGTATAAATGATGTTTTAAAAAACGATCATCAGAAGATAGAGAAAAGTTATCACAATTTATTTCGGATGTATATTCGTCAGGTGTTTTTGATGTTTTGGATAATTTAGAATGGCTGAGAGAATGCAGAGAAATGGAAATGAAAATAGATAATAGATAATGAAGTATTGCCTATGGGAAAATTTGAGGGAATACAGAATGATTATGTCGGCAGAAAATCAGGTTGGCAATGGACTGAATAAAGCAAATTAAAATTATCCAATAGCAGTTGTTGGAAAATACAGGAGCACTATATAAAGCATATGACAAGCGGATATAGAATCTGCTCCTACAGTATTACAAGAGTGTTGTTGTAAATTTGTAGGGGTCGATTCCATATCGACCTTGAAATCATTATACCGATAAACTACTATTCAAAAGGAAGATTTATATGAAAACAGATTTATTAAATATACCCGGTGTGGGCAAAAGGACAAAGGAATCCTTAATGAATATAGGTATCACCTGTGTTGAAGATTTAATCGGAAAAAATCCGCAGGACCTTTACACAAAAGATTGTTTAAAAAAAGGTTTTCAGGTTGACAGGTGCCAGCTGTATCTTTTCAGAATGGCGGTTTATTATGCAGAGAATACAGAGTGGGAAGATGAAAAATTAAAGTGGTGGTATTGGAAGGATAAGGAATACCCTGAAAAATGCAGGATGACAGACAGGATACTTGAAACAGAACGGTTATATTTAAGAGAAATGGCTCAGGATGATTTTTCTTCATTGTGCAAAATATTGCAGGATGAAGAGGTTATGTATGCTTACGAAGGAGCATTCAGTGATGCTGAGGTACAGGAGTGGCTTGACAGACAGATTGCACGTTATAAGCAGTGGGGCTTTGGTTTGTGGTCGGTAATACTTAAAGAGACTGATGAAATGATTGGACAGTGCGGTCTTACAATGCAGCAGTGGAAGGATAAAGAGGTGCTTGAAATAGGCTATCTTTTTCAGCGTCAGTACTGGCATAATGGCTATGCTACAGAGGCTGCCATAGCTTGTAAGAAATATGCTTTTGAGAATTTAGATACTGATGAGGTTTGTTCGATTATCAGAGATACAAACATCCTTTCGCAGAATGTGGCAATCAGAAATGGTATGGATAAGCGTGATAGCTTTACCAAGCATTACAAAGGTGTAGATATGCCGCATTTCCGATATGTGGTAAGCAGATGATTATCTGAACAGATAAACTTTATTTTATGGAGGTACACAAATGGCTGTTACAGTGAATATTTATTACACCGGTGTTGACGGAAATGCAAGAAAATTTGCCGAAGAAATGGTGTTAAGCGGAGTTGTCAGTGACATTCGTGCCGAAGACGGAAATCTTAAATATGAATATTTTTCCCTATGGATGACAGGGAAACCGTGCTTTTAATTGACAGCTGGGAAAATCAGCAATCCATTGATGTTCATCATGCTTCACCTATGATGAAAAAGATTATCGAGCTGCGTGAAAAATATGATTTGCATATGAAGGTTGAACGATATGTGTCTGATGAATCCGGAATTTCTGAAACGGATCAGTTGTTTATCAAGGCGTAAGACAGACTGAAGGAGATTATTTAGCTGGTAGACAGGCTCAATAAAATTCATAAGCCTGTGTAAAATGTGTGTACATTTTATTTGTAATTAGAAGAAAAGGAAAATAGATGAATATTATAAAGCCAAAAAATCTTGATGTCGCAAAATTGGAAGCCGGAACATTAAGTTCTTTAAACCGTGATGAAAAAGTATCTTACTATAGCTTTGAAAATGAAAAATGTGATAATATAGATTTATACGAAATTGAATTTCAAAATTGCAGATTCAATAACATTTGTATGCAAAACAGCACATTAGAAAAAATCACATTTATGGACATGGTTTTTGACAGATGCAATTTTTCTAATACAGAGTTTACGGAATGCACTTTCATAAAATGCCAGTTCAATAACTGTAAAATTTTCGGCTGCAATTTTGCAGAAAACAGATTACATCATGTCAGCTTCGCCGAATCCAATGCAGGTTATGTCAGCTTTTCAATGGCAAGTATGGAGAATATTTTATTTAAAGATACAATGCTGAATAACAGCTATTTTCAGGAAAATAAACTTAAAAATTTATATTTTGATCATGCAGATTTAACACAATCACGTTTTTTTAAAACCAGTTTAAAGGATGTTGATTTATCAAGCAGCAGAATAGAAAGAATCGCAATTACTGCAGATGATATAAAAGGTGCAGTGATAGACCAGTTTCAGGCTGTGGATTTGTTGTATTTAATAGGTGTAAAGCTTAAGTGAAAATTATAACTTATAAGAGGTGATGCTATGAAAAAAGTTATCAACTTTATATCCATCATACTTTGCCTGTCACTTCTTCTTTGTTCCTGTTCCAGAGCAAAGATTGAAACCGATAAATCGGCAATGCAATTAAGCAATGCCAATGCAGATGAAACAACAAAAAGGATTTATTCTTATATCTGTGATATATATGAAAACGGTATCATCTCCGCTCAGCAGGAGTCGACCTGGATGGGCAGCAGTGAATATGAAATGGCTTATCAAATTCTATTATTAAAAATAGGGTGCAGATTAGTCTGTACCCTTGTTTTCTGAACAATATGTTTTTAATAAAGTGTTTTTGAAAGAATAAAGCAAATCCAGAGTGCTATAACAAAAAAGCCTTCTGCAGGGATTGCCAGTTTTGTGTAAGGACATTTCCACCCCTTGTCAACACAAAGAAATATACTTCTTGTTACAAATACAGTTGTTGAGAAGAATAGCCCACCAATAAGCGAATAAACGGGTGTCTGAAGTGCGAGGGTTAAATAGAGAAGAAATGCGCCGAGTGCGAAGGAAATACCGCCGTAATATACTCTGATTTCGGTTTTACCTGCATTGTCAACCGGTTTTACTGAAAAGCTTTCAGCATTTTTGATTGGATTTGTGATGAATACAATTGCCATTGCAAAAAAATATCCGACTAATCCGATAACGGCGATTGCTGCTGGAATGTTGCTTAGGAAAATGGTTTTGATGTTTTACATAATTTTACTCCTTAAATTTATTTGTAATTCTATTATAAATGCTTTTTTTAAATAAGTAAATATAATGTTGATACAATATTTTATTTAGTATATAATTATAAGAATAATTACCAAAATTTATATTGTCTAATAGGAGTGATGAATTATGATTTTTGACAGGATGGATAATATTGCGGATTATTTTGAAGACTTTCCATTGTTAAAAAAAGTTGAGGATTTTATTTTTGATTTTAATAACAAAAAATTACCCGACGGGACATATGAAATAGATGGTAAACAGGTTTTTGCAATGATTCAGTCCTACAGAACAAAACAGCAAACGCAGGAAATGATGTTTGAAGCTCATAAAAAATATATTGATTTACAGTATATCGTAAACGGAATTGAAAAAATACGTTGGGCTAAGCTTGATAAAGTGGATTTGGTTGAGGAACGATATTCTGCCGGAGGAGATATTGCGTTTTATGAAGGCGATGCAATGTTCGATTTCACATTGACAAAGGGCACCTTTTTATTGCTTTATCCTGAAGATGCACACTTGCCGGGATTGAGTGCTCAAAAAGAGACCAATGTCAGAAAAATAGTTTTTAAAATACAGGTTGATAATAAAAAATAAAAGAAACAGACCTTTTGCCAACGCAGAGGGTCTGTTTTGTATTTTTCTGTTTATTTGTCAAAGCTTGGATTAAAAGCATAGTAATTCTTGCTGTCAAGCTTATCAGTAACAATTCTTAACCCTTCACCAAAGCGCTGGTAGTGGACAATTTCACGTTCGCGAAGGAATTTTATTGGCTCTATAATATCCGGATCATCAACAAGTCTCAGAATATTATCGTAGGTTACACGAGCCTTTTGCTCCGCAGCAAGGTCCTCATTGAGATCAGCGATTGTATCACCTTTAACCGCCATGCTTGCAGCATTCCAGGGGAAACCGCTTGCAGCAGTCGGATATACGCCTGTTGTGTGGTCAACAAAATATGCGGCGAATCCGGGATTTTTTTCAATCTGATCCTCTGTAAGATTCCGTGTTAGCTGATGCACCATTGTGCCGATCATCTCCAGATGCCCAAGCTCTTCCACACCTGTCGAGGACACACAAGTGAGAACTTTTAAATTGAAACCACTGAAAATATATAACTTCTATGCGGACAAGCAGTATCTGCCGTATGAATTATATACCACTCTGAAAAACAATTTGAATCCGAAAAAAGTATTCGCAGTATCCGTTTATCTGCTGTGATAAATTTAAATTCAACTTTTATATTTCTCTGTTCTATGGTATAATAGATATATAATTTATAGGGCGTGATTAAATGGCTGATGAGAGAAATTGGCAATTTGAATTAACTGAATACTGTCTCTTATACACATCTCCGAGCCCACGAGACTAAGGCGAATCTCGT
>UQVI01000142.1 GCA_900544515.1 uncultured Oscillospiraceae bacterium
AAAATGGGCTCACGCCGTATTGGATGATGAGCATTAAGATATAAGGTGAATTACGATGAGAATGAAGAGAAAAAAGAATCTTGATGCGCGTATCCATGCATCATCGGATTATCTTACAATAATGAAAAATGAATCGCTCAATTACAACGACGCAGTAAACGAAAATCACATCATTGATTTTAGAAAGCTGTTCGACAATGATAAGCCTGTTGTACTTGAGGTTGGCAGCGGAAAGGGTCAGTTCGGCTGCACATATGCTAAACAGAACCCTGATAAAAATATCCTTTGTGTTGAGAGAAATCGAAATGTACTCATCCTTGCAATCGACTGTGCAAGGGAAATGGGACTGGATAACATAAAATTCCTGTGCGGCACGGCTGAATATCTGCCGTCCTACATCAGCGAAAATACAGTTGAAGAAATTTATCTGAATTTCTCCTGTCCTTTTCCGAAGCACAAGCATATTGCACACAGACTGACCAATCCGAGATTTTTAAATATATTCAAAAGGATTTTAAAACCTGACGGTGTTATTTGTCAGAAAACAGACAATATGCACTTTTTTGAATACTCAATTGAGCAGTTTTCCGTCTGTGATTTCAAACTCAGCAATATTTCACTTGATTTGCACAACAGTGATTTTGAGGGAAATATCGTTACCGAATATGAGCACAAATTTTCATCACAGGGCTTCCCTATCTACCGCCTTGAGGCACGTTTAAAATAATACAACATTAACGAATGCAGGCACGTATATGCCTGCATTTATTCTTTTATCATTTCCGTCTGCATAAACATATTACTGGTGATAAAATGAAAAAGATTAAACTGAAAGAGAAAATCGTTCCTCAATCCTACGATTATTATTTTGGAAAGCCCAGACTTGAAATGACAGGAAGAGAATGTTTGGTTGACGGACTGCAGAGCATCGTCGAATACTCCAATGAAAAAATAACCTTAAGTTTAGGCACTCAGATTATTACCTTTTTCGGTGATGATTTACGTATAAATTCTTTCACACGTGAAGGTGCCATAGTTGAGGGCAATATTATCTCAATGGAGTTTTCATCTTGATCGGACTTTTCAGATGGATGTTCGGCTTTGTAAAATTTTCCTTTACAGGAGGCTTTGCCGAAAATTTTCTGACGGAATGCTTTTCCGACGGAATGGAGTTAAGAGATATAAATAAGAATGCTGACGGCTTTACCGCTGTATGTAATCTGAGGATATACAAAAAGCTCCATCACTATGCATATCGTCACGGCGGAAAGGTTAAAATAGTAAAAAAAAGCGGACTGCCTTTTATTCTTCTGCCGCTGAAAAACCGAATAGGATTTTTTGTAGGTATGCTGGCATTTGTAATCATTATATCTTTTTTAAGCTGCTTTGTATGGAATGTTGAAATTACAGGAAATAATAGAATCAGTGACACAATGATTCTTTCTTATCTTGAAAACTACAATTTAAAACCCGGTACTATGTGGAGCAGTATATCAAGGGATGATATATGCTGGGATATGATGAGCGAATTTGAGAACATTTCCTGGGTGCATATAAACAAGCAGGGTTCAATTGCCAGAGTCGAAATCAATGAAACCACACCGGTGGACAAAGACGGTGATGATAACAAGCTCAAGGGCATAAATGTATTCAGAAAAGAAATTCAGGTTGTGGCCTACAGAGAACAAAAAAGTATGTCTCTCAAAAGCAGAAAAAAATACAAAACACTTAAATTCTTTTCGGCGGATATTCCTCTTTATATATCAAAAGAAACAGGTGATGTTTCGCAAATCAGTGAAGATTACCTTACAATAAAAGGCACTGTACTGCCTATAGGTATTACGGAATGTGAGGAACAGTTTTTTGCTTCACAGCCGAAAACACTCACAGATGAAGAGTTGTTAAACCTTGCATATAAAAAAACAGGATTCCAGGAGGAAAAGGAATTTGACGGCTTTGAAATTATAAACAAAACAGAAAATCATAATATAGATGACGACAAGTGTGTTATGACCACATCATATATTATAAAAAGAAAATAATATTCATCTTGAAAGGCATAATCTCTTATGGTAAAATAACCTTAAAAAATGACAATAAAACCTGAGGAGGTATAAATATGCAGATGACTTTCCGCTGGTTCGGCAAGGAAAAAGATACGGTTTCCCTTGAGCAAATCAAGCAGATACCGGGCGTAACAGGCGTTGTGCCTGCGCTTCACTATCTCCCTGCCGGTGAGGCTTGGGAAATGGAGGACGTGCAGAAGATGTATGACGAAATCACAACTGCCGGTCTCACAATGGAATGCATTGAAAGTGTAAATGTTCACGAGGATATCAAGCTCGGCTTACCCACTCGTGAAAAACTTATTGAAAATTATAAGACTTCAATAAGAAATCTGGCTAAGGTTGGTGTAAAGGTTATTTGTTACAACTTTATGCCGGTATTTGACTGGACAAGAACAGACCTTTATATGCCGCTCCCTGACGGCTCAACCTGTCTATGCTACGACGGTAAGCAGGTCGAGGGCAAATCACCTGAGGATATGTTCAGAGAAATTGATGATAACTCAAACGGCTACGCTATGCCCGGCTGGGAAACTGAGCGTATGGGCGAAATCAAGGAGCTGTTTGAAAAATACAAGGACATAACTGCTGATGATTTATGGAAAAACCTCAAATATTTCCTTGAAGCAATTATGCCTGTTTGTAAGGAATGCGACGTTAAAATGGCGATTCACCCTGATGATCCGCCATGGCCTATTTTCGGTCTGCCGAGAATCATCACAGGCAAGGAGGCTATTGAAAAACTTCTCAATATGGTGCCGAGCAAATATAACGGCATTACCCTTTGCACAGGCTCATTAGGTGCAAGTCCTGACAATGATATGGTTGAAATCATCAAGGCTGCAGGCGACAGAATTTATTTTGCTCATCTTCGCAATGTTTCAATCAACAATCAGTGGTTTAACGAAACTGCACACGAAAGTACAGCTGGCTCACTTGATATGTATGAAATTGTCAAGGCTCTTCAGGAAGTAGGCTTCGACGGCTACATACGCCCTGACCACGGCAGAATGATATGGGGCGAGGTTGCCCGTCCGGGATACGGTCTCTTTGACAGAGCACTGGGTGTAAGCTATCTCAACGGACTCTGGGAAGCTGTAGAAAAAAGCAGAAAGGAAAATTAAAATGTTTAAACACGAAAATCTTAAGGGCAGAGTAGCTGTTGTAACAGGCGGCGGTGGAATACTCTGCGGTGCATTCGCAAAAACACTTGCCGAGCAGGGCTGCAAGGTTGCTGTTCTTGACCTGAATAAGGATGCTGCTCAGCAGTGTGCGGATGAAATAAATAATAACGGCGGACAGGCCATTGCCATTGGCTGCAACGCTCTTGATTTGGAATCAATGGAGCAGGCAAGAGCTGAGATTAATGAAAAGCTCGGCACCTGTGACATTCTTCTCAACGGTGCAGGCGGCAACAATCCAAAGGGTTCAACAACTAAGGATACCCTTGAAAAAATTGATCTGGTTCAGAAAGATGAAAATATCAAGACCTTCTTTGATCTTGACCCTGACGGAATCAGCTTTGTATTTAATCTTAATTTTTTAGGAACACTTATTCCTACTCAGGTATTCGCAAAGGATATGGCTGAAAAGGAAAAGGGCACAATCATTATGGTAACATCAATGAATGCCTATCGTCCGCTTACCCGTATCCCTGCATACAGCGCAGCTAAGGCTGCCGTAAAAAATTTCACAGAGTGGATGGCTGTTCACTTTGCTCCGCTGGGAATCCGTGTAAATGCAATTGCACCGGGATTTTTCTCAACAAAGCAGAATGCAACCCTGCTCTGGAATGAGGACGGAACACCTACTGCACGTACAGGAAAAATCCTTGCCGCAACGCCTATGGAACGTTTCGGCGAACCTGAGGAGCTTTCAGGCACACTTCTCTTCCTTTGCGATGAGGAATATTCAGGATTTATTACAGGTGTAAACATTCCTGTTGACGGCGGTTTCAACGCTTATTCAGGAGTATAACTGAATTTAACGGACGGCTTGGGACAGTGCTGAAACACTGCACTGTATCCCCTTTGCCGTCTGTAATTATATAGGGGTAATCATTATGGCAAAAAGTAAAACATTTAAGGTTGTGATTAGTATAATACTTGTCATTTTACTGATATTTATAGGTACAGGAGCTTACATCATTTTCGGTGTTGCGGGTATTGACGAAAAGCATGTTTATCCGCAAAGTGAAGCTGTAATGAATAATTCAGGCACAGGAAAGACTGTTCTTGACACCACAGCCACATATCAGACTATGAACGGCTTTGGTGCATCAGCCTGCTGGTGGAGTCAGGATATCGGAAGCTGGGAAAACAGCGAGGAAATCCTTTCCTATCTTTACGACAAGGATAAGGGCATCGGTCTCAATATTTACAGATACAATTTAGGTGCAGGCTCTGTCTCTTATACACATCTGACGCTGCCGACGACTAGTCGAGTGTAGAT
>UQVI01000143.1 GCA_900544515.1 uncultured Oscillospiraceae bacterium
TATATTAAATAAATTTACTTATAATATGATAAATTTTATCACTGTGTACAATATAACTGCCGTGATTTTCATTTGGAATAATCTCAAGCGTACTGTTAGGGATATTATCTGCAATCAACTTAGTATGGGCAGGCTTTATGATATCCCTCTCCCCTGCCAGCACATAGGTTGGTATTTTAACGGAATTCAGCTGCTGCGTTGTAATATCAGGCTCACTTATCATCATTTTAACAAGCTTATTTCTTGAAAACAGATATCCGATTTTATAAATGAATAAATTTATATTTCCAAGACCTGATGGATGGATATTAGCACCGCTGATTATAAGCTTTGAAAGGATATTCGGCTCTGCAATCGCAATCAGCAGACCGACTATACCGCCGTCACTGAAACCGTAGAGAACAGGCTTTTCTATATCCAGCTTTTTAATAAAAGCAATTACGTCCTGTGCCATAAGCTCATAGGAAATGCACTTTGCATTTTCACTTTTTCCGTGACATCTGCTGTCTATGGCATAAACCTTATAATCCCTTTTCAGACAGTCAATGAGCTTGTCAAAGACCTTATGGCTTTCACTGTTTCCATGAAGGAGAATGATAGGTCTGCCCTCACCGTACACCTCATAATTCAGATTCACCTGATTTACATTAATAATCATAACCGTCACATAATAGCAAAGGAGTGGAAATGTTCCACTCCTAATACTTTATTTTTTTAGTGCAATACCCTTTTCCTCAAGACTTGCAATAACACCGTCAACAATTCCCATAACCTCTTCACGTGTGAGTGTCTTTTCAGGGTGAGAGAATGTGATTCTCGTTGTAATGGATTTTGAGTTCTCATCTGAATAGGTATCAACAACCTCTACCTTTTTCACAAGAGCACTCTTTGCAGTCTCGATTGCCTTTGCAATCGGAGCAAATTTATCACTGATAAAGGAAAGGTCAATTTCAATTGCAGGGAACTTTGAAGGCTCCTCATAGGAAATGCTTTCATTTGAAAGGGCTGCAAATGCCTTGATATCCATTTCAGCAAAAACAATGGCTGCTTTCTTATCAATCTTCTTTGAAACAACAGGATGAACTATACCGATTTTACCGAGCTCTTTTCCGTCACAGAGAATGGCGTTGAGGTTTCTCGGATGCTCGTAAGAATGAGCTGCATCTAAGGTTTGATAGGAAAGGTCTCTGTGCTTGATATCATCGGTAAGCGTAGCAATGATATCACGAAGCTCAAAGTAAAGCTTTTCAACTGACGTGGTCTTGCTGAATAATGTTACAGCAAGCTTTTTCGCTTCATCGCAAAGTCCGTCATCCTTAACGCCGTTTACTACTCTGCCAATTTCAAACACACCGAAATCAGGTGAATAGGATGTATTGGTCTTAACCTGGCAAAGCTGTGTAGGAATGATTGAATTACGTATCGTTTCTATATTCGGATTCGTTGCATTAATCAGCTTGATATTATCCTCAACCTCAATGCCGAGTGCCTTGTATTCATCATAATACTGCCATACATAAGAATGCAGCTCGTGGAGTGAAAAACGCTTAACAAGAATATCCTTAATCTTATCCTCGTCCGTTTTTTCAACATCTGCTCTTACAGGGTAAAGCGGAGCATTTGCAGTGTGAATATCAAAGTTATCATAGCCGTAAATACGTGTGATTTCCTCAATGATATCCGCCTTGATTGTAACGTCCTTAGTTGCTCTCCAGCTCGGAACAACAACGCTGAAGTGCTCATTGTCAAGTGCAACATCAAATCCAAGTGATGTGAGTGTACTTGTGATTGTATCGTTATCAATCTCAATGCCTGTATATCTGTCAACAAAGCTCTTATCAAAGTCAAGCTTAACTGTATCATAATGATAAGCATATTCGTCAGTAAGAGCTGAAACGACCTTAACACCGCTGTCTACATCTGTCATAAGCTTAACAAAACGAGCAATGGCAGGAACTGTCATTTCAGGGTCAAGGCACTTTTCATAACGCATTGAAGCATCTGTTCTGTGTGCAAGACGAACAGTTGATTTACGGATTGATACTGCATTAAAGGTTGCAGACTCAAGGGTAAGGGTCGTTGTATCCTCAACAATTTCGCTGTCAAGACCACCCATAATACCGGCAATCGCAACAGGTGTATTATCGTTGCAAATCATAAGTGTGTTTTCATCAATATTTCTTTGCGCACCGTCAAGAGTCTGAAAGGTAAAAGGAGTATCAAAACGCTTAATTCTGATTTTCTCCACCTTACGTGAGTCAAAAGCGTGCATTGGCTGACCCATCTCCAGCATAAGATAGTTTGTAAGGTCTGCAAGGAAATTGATTGCACGCATACCGCAGTAGTAAAGACGGATACGCATATCCACAGGACTTACGCTTGTGTTGATATTCTCAACCTGCAGGCAGGAATATCTCTGGCACAGATTGTCCTCTATCTTCATATCAACCTTAGGCAGATTGTTATACTGAGTTAAATCAACGGTATCAAGCGGCTTAAGCTCTCTGCCTGCAAGGGCTGCAAACTCACGTGCGATACCATAATGACCCCAAAGGTCAGGACGGTTTGTCAGTGATTTATTGTCAACCTCAAAAATAATATCATCAATAGCATAAACATCCTTAAGGTCAGTACCGTTTGGAATATCGTCGGTGATTTCCATAATTCCTGAATTATCATCACTGATGCCGATTTCCTTTTCAGAACAGCACATACCGTTTGATGTATAGCCTGCAAGCTTACGGGGAGCAATTTCAATTTCGCCGATTTTTGCACCAACCTTTGCAAAAGCAGTTTTAAGACCTACTCTTACATTCGGAGCACCGCATACAACATCTGTAAGTTCTCCGTCACCTGCATCCACCTTTAAAAGATGTAATTTTTTGGAATCAGGGTGATTTTCAACGGATTTAATTTCAGCAGCAACAATACCGCTGATATCACTGCCCTTGAAGAAAATCTCATTTTCCACCTCTGCAGTGGAAAGGGAAAAACGGTGAATAAGCTCCACCTTATCAAGACCGGTAAAATCAACAAAGTCACTAATCCAGTTCATAGATAAAAACATAATTCTGCTCCTCCTTTCTTACTCGTCGTCCGTGAACTGTGACAGACTCTTAAGACTGCCGCTGTTCAGATCACGAATATCCTTAACGCCGTATTTCATCATAGCAAGTCTGGTAAGACCAAGACCGAACGCAAAGCCTGTGTATTCCTCAGGGTCAATACCGCCTGCCTTAAGCACCTCAGGGTGAATCATACCGCAAGGGCAAAGCTCTAGCCAGCCGCTGTGCTTACAGGAAGGACAGCCGTCACCGCCGCAAATAAGACAGCTTATATCAAGCTCAAAGCCGGGCTCCACGAATGGAAAAAATCCCGGACGAAGTCTTACCTTAATATCCTTTTTAAAAACCTCAGAAAGCATTGTTTTCATAAAATAGATAAGGTTTGAAATGGAAATATTTTTGTCAACCATAACACCCTCCATCTGGAAGAAGGTATTTTCGTGACAGGCGTCAGTCGCCTCATTTCTGAAGCATCTGCCAGGAAAGATTGATTTAATCGGAACACCATCATTTATAAGAGCATCCTTGTATTTTTTATATATAGCATTCTGAGCTGCTGAGGTCTGTGATTTTAAAAGCTGACCATTTTCAAGATAATAAGTATCCTGCATATCACGTGCTGGATGATGCTTTGGAATATTAAGAGACTCAAAGCACTCATAATCCGTTACAACCTCACTGTAATCCTCTACAGTAAAACCCATTGATTTGAATATTCGCTCGCATTCACGCTGAACAAGAGTAATCGGATGGTAGGACCCTCTGTCAAGGTTAGCAGGCATTGAGATATCAAATTCAGGCATAAGATTGATTTCAGCCTCTATCTCCTTTTCCTTAAGCTCAGCTGTTTTGTCTGCAATTTTCTCAGCAACAGCACCCTTAAGTTCATTTACCTTCTGACCGAATGCTTTCTTCTCCTCATTTGAAAGTTCTTTCATTCCTTTAAGAAGCTCTGTTACACTTCCCTTTTTTCCAAGATAGGCAACTCTGATACTCTCAAGTTCGGAAAGATTCTGAATTTTACCGAGTTCGGTTTCAAATTTATTTTTTAAACCGATAATTTTCTCTTCCATATTTACCTCCATAAAAAATAAAAACCGCCTCAATCATGAGGCGGAATAATATCCGTGGTACCACTCAAATTGCAGTTGAAAAACTGCCGCTCGAAACCTTAACGCGGTTATACGCCTGACTTACTTTCTCGTCAGGAGCTCACAGGCTGAAATTCATTTTCGCTGTAATATATGCTCTCACCCACCGCATACTCTCTGAAATACCGACGCCAAAACTACTTACACCTGATCATTGCTTTACATATATTAATGAGATTATAAACCACAAAACGGCACTAAGTCAAGCATTTTAACAATATAATCTGTCTCTTATACACATCTCCGAGCCCACGAGACTAAGGCGAATCTC
>UQVI01000144.1 GCA_900544515.1 uncultured Oscillospiraceae bacterium
CGAGATTCGCCTTAGTCTCGTGGGCTCGGAGATGTGTATAAGAGACAGGTCCTTACAGGTTAAAGTTTTGTTTTCAAACATTTTTGACACCTCTCAAAATAATTTATTGTCGGTTAGTGTGCTAAAAAGAAACACCTGAAAGCTTCTTTCTTACACGTTGTAAAGCATTATCAACTGCTTTAGGTGTTTTGCATAATCTTGCTGCAATTTCATTGTAACTACAACCGACAATGTGTAGTCTTAAGACCTCATTTTCAAAATCCGAGAGATTTTCCTGAAGAACTTTAGTCAACAGTGAAACGCTTTCTTGGGCAATAACAATATCCTCAGCACTGGAATATCCGTTTTCAACAGGTAATTCCTCCTCCTGATATTCAATAACATTCTGAATCGGAATATCCTTTTGACGATTGAATTTTCTCAGTGAGGACTGAATGGAATTGTCAATACAGATTTTTGCATATGTCCTGAAGCTGGCACCCTTATCATTTCTGTATGATTTGATTGCAGCCAAAAGACCTATCATACCCTCCTGTATAAGATCCTCACGCTCCATAGGGGAGTCCTTATACTTTGAAGCTATGAATTCAACAGTTTGTCTGTATCGTTCAATAACAATTTCCATATTGGTGTTGCTGCCGGATTGCGCACCGGAAAGAACATTGTCATCGGTTTTTATATTAAACTCAGGCATATTCTCTCCCACCTTATTTTTATAATATCAGTAAATTATAGAAAAGTCAACAAAAATGTTAAAGAATTAACAATGAAATTAAGCATGTCGACCAAGTTTGACAAATTTCTACATTGATTTTAGTGCAAAAGTGCAAAAACTCAATTATACATTGAAACGGAATAAAACAATATCTCCGTCTTTCATAACATATTCCTTGCCCTCAGAACGAACAAGTCCTTTTTCTTTTGCTGCGGTCATGCTGCCGCACGCCACAAGATCATCAAATGCCACAACCTCTGCTCTGATAAAACCTCTTTCAAAATCCGTATGTATTTTTCCCGCTGCCTGCGGAGCCTTTGTGCCTTGCTTGATTGTCCAAGCTCTTACCTCAGGCTTGCCTGCTGTGAGATATGAAATCAGACCAAGCAGGGCATAGCTCTTTTTGATAAGTCTGTCAAGACCGCTCTTTTCAAGACCCATATCAGCCAGAAACATTTCCTTTTCCTCATCGTCAAGCTGGGCAATTTCTGCTTCCATTTCTGCACAGATAGGCAGGGTTTCTGCACCTTCCTCTGCAGCAATACTTTCAACAATTTTAAAGTAGCTGTTGTTTTCAATGCCATTAGTGAAATCGTCTTCACCCATATTACAAGCGTAGATAACAGGCTTGATTGTAAGCAGTGAAACCTCCTTGAGGTATTCCTGCTCATCCTCTGAAATTTCAACACTTCTTGCAGTTTTGCCCTGTTCCATTTCGTCCTGAAGTCTTTCGAGAAAAGCAACCTCTCCTGCAAGGGTTTTGTCACCCTTCATTGCCTTTTTGCGTGAATCAATTCTTCTTGAAATGATGTCAAGGTCTGAAAGAATGAGCTCAAGATTTATGGTTTCAATATCTCGTGCAGGGTCAATGCTGCCGTCAACATGAGTGATATCATCATTGTCAAAGCAGCGTACAACGTGGATAACTGCGTCTACCTCGCGTATATGTGAAAGGAACTTGTTTCCCAAGCCTTCACCCTGTGCAGCACCTTTAACAAGACCTGCAATATCAACAAATTCAATTGTGGCAGGTGTGAACTTGTCCGGCTGATACATCTCGGCAAGCTTGTCAAGACGCTCATCAGGAACACTTACCATACCCACATTCGGCTCAATTGTACAGAAAGGATAGTTTGCACTCTGAGCACCTGCGTTTGTAATTGCATTAAAAAGTGTACTTTTGCCCACGTTAGGCAGACCGACAATACCAAGTTTCATATGTAAATCTCCTTGCTGATTTATTTCTGTTCAACATTTTTCAGCTTATTATATAACAAAACTTTCATCATTACAAGTATAATATCTGTATATATTATTACTTGACTTTATGAAACAAATAATATATTATATTTCTAACATTTTTTAATTGTTTAATTGGGGGAGAGGTATATATGAAACTAAATGGTTCTCAGATTGTTCTTGAAGTTCTTAAGGAGCAGGGTGTTGATACCGTCTTCGGTTATCCCGGAGGAACAATTCTAAACATATTTGACGAGCTCTATAAGTATGGCGATACCTTTAACCATATTCTTACTGCTCATGAGCAGGGTGCTTCCCACGCAGCCGACGGTTACGCGAGAGCAACCGGAAAGGTTGGTGTCTGCTTTGCGACATCAGGTCCTGGTTCAACAAATCTTGTAACCGGTATTGCTACTGCGTATATGGATTCTGTTCCTGTTGTTGCAATTACCTGTAATTATGCCACATCAGGACTCGGACGTGATTCTTTTCAGGAGGTTGATATCACCGGTATAACGATGCCGATAACAAAGCATAACTTTATGGTTAAAGATGTCAATGAGCTTGCAGCAACACTCCGCCGCGCTTTTGAGATTGCGCAGAGCGGACGTAAAGGTCCTGTACTCGTTGATATTCCTAAGGATATCACAGCAGATATATGTGAATACACGCCTGAACCAAAGATTGAAATTACGGAATATAAACAGCCAAAGAAGAACTGTTTTGAAAGAGCTGTTGAACTTATTTCAAATGCAAAGAAACCACTTATTTATGTAGGCGGCGGTGCGATTCTTTCAAATGTCGGTGAGGATTTGATTACCTTCGCTGAAAAGATTGATGCACCTGTTGTTTCATCTCTTATGGGTCTTGGTGCTTTTCCGAACGGACATCCGCTTCATCTTGGCCTTATCGGTATGCACGGTCATTTTGAGTGCAATAAGGCTGCACATGATTGTGATGTTCTTATTGTTGCAGGTGCACGTTTTTCAGACCGTGTAGCAGGCAACAGAGCAAAGTTTGCACCGAATGCTGAGATTTTACATATTGACATTGATTCAGCTGAGATGGATAAGAACATTGTTTCAAACTATCATCTCAGAGGTAATCTTGCTGAGGTTATTCCAATGCTTACAAGAGCAGTTGAACAGCTTGACCACAGCGAATGGAAGGCTGAAATTGACGGCTTCAAGCGTCCGTTCAATCAGCTTCAGATTGGTGATTACGTTAATCCGCAGACTCTGATTGAGGCTATTGATGAAAAGACCGCAGACGATACAATCGTTGTAACTGACGTAGGTCAGCATCAGCTCTGGGCTGCACAGTTCTATAAATATAAATTGCCGCGTACACTGCTTACATCAGGCGGTCTCGGTACAATGGGTTACTCAATGGGTGCCGCAATGGGCGCTGCTGTCGGCTGTCCTGATAAGCGTGTTGTGATGTTTGCAGGTGACGGCGGTTTCCATATGAATTTAACCGAGCTTGCTACTATGGCATCCTATAACATTCCTGTTATTATGTTTATTATGAATAATACTGTGCTCGGTATGGTTCGCCAGTGGCAGAAGATTTTTTACGGTAATCGTTTTTCAGATACAGATCCGCACCGTGCAACAGATTTTGTTAAGGTTGCAGAGGCTTTTGGCGTAAAGGGAATGCGTATCAATACGAATGATGAGATTGACGCAGTTCTTGAAGAGGCATTGAAGGTTAATGGTCCTGTTGTTATTGAATGCAGGATTTCACCAGATTCAAATGTTCTTCCAATGATTCCGCCGGGCGGTTCTGTTTCAGATATCAAGGAGGAGATGTAATTATGGCAGAAGAAAAGCTTGTTTTATCAGTTCTTGTTGATAACGTATACGGTGTGCTCCAGCGTGTGGCAAGCCTTTTCTCAAGAAGAGGTTATAATATCAGCTCTCTTACTGTAAGTGAGACGGAGGATCCGGCTTTTTCAAGAATGACGATTGAAACCTATACTGAGCCTGAAAATTTCAGACAGATCAAGGCACAGCTTTTAAAGCTTGAAATTGTTAAAAAGGTAGCTGAGCTTACAGATACCGACTCCGTATCAAGCGAGCTTTTGCTTGTTAAGGTTAAGGCAGCAGGTATTGAGACAAAGAACAGACTTCTTGCTTTTAACGTTCGTTATGGTGCACGTGTGCTTGATGTATCCATGACAACAATGACATTGGAATTCACAGGTGCAGGTGCAACAATTGATATGTTTGTTGAAGAGCTTGAAAAGGATTTTGGTATAGTTGAGCTTGCACGTACAGGTATTACCTCACTTGTCAGAGGTGAAGGCTCATTTACAGATGATATTTAATTTTTTTGAAAATAGGTGAATATATATGGGTATGACAATGACTCAGAAGATATTGGCAGACCACGCAGGACTGGATAAGGTCGTTGCAGGTCAGCTGATTGAGGCTAATCTGGATATGGTGCTCGGCAACGATGTAACCTCTCCTGTAGCTGTCTCTTATACACATCTCCGAGCCCACGAGACTAAGGCGAATCT
>UQVI01000145.1 GCA_900544515.1 uncultured Oscillospiraceae bacterium
GAAAACTTCATAAATTCGCTTTCATTCTGCATTTTGGGCAGGTTCGGATTTCTCTTTATTGCCTAAGTGTTCTCAAATAGCTCTTTTTATCCTTTTCAACTCTGTAGGATTCGCAAATTTTCTGTATTGCTTTATTATGTACCCAGTCAGGAAGTGTTTTGCTTTCAAGTAAAGGCAAAATCTTATTTTCATATTTCACATATGCAACCGATACTGCCCATGCCACTGCCATATTTACATAGTATAAATCAGACTTTATTGAAAAAAGTATATCAATTGCACGGTCAATATATTCATCGGTCAGATAATAATCCATTATTATAACAACTGCAAAACGGATATCGTATTCATTGCCTGACAGGTAAGGCTGAATAAATTCCCATACCTCTTCCCTGTTCTGCTCGGTAAACTTAAAGGTTGAGCAGGAGCAGTCACATACTGCCCAGTTATCAATAAATGGGATAAATTCCGCAAGCTCCTTAAGATGCTCGTCAATACTGCATTTTCTGTAGCCTGCCATAAAACCTCTTAACATTTTTTCTTCGTAATATTCCGAACCCACATCAGCATTTTCCTTAAGTGCCTGCTTTGCAATTTTTCGTAAAACAGGCACACGTACGCCGATAATCTCATCAGCAGGAACATTCGGTATCAGCTTTGAATGGAAATTCTTATAACCTATATCCTGATGATTAAACAGCTCATCTCTTACATTCATCATAAATACTCCTTAAGCTCTGAAAATCTTTCATCATCTGATATGACTAAATTTTCTTTAATTTCACAATTTATCAATACTGTATCAATAAGCTTTGGATTCCTGACCTCCAAAGCATTTTCTTTATATCTTATAATATTGCTGATCCCGCCTAATGCTTTGACAAATGTATTAAGCCTTGCAGGGATATATATATTCATACAATCTGTTATGCCGTGCTTTTCGTATATGAGTTTATACACGAAATAGCCTATAGCTACGAAAACCATTCCGCCTGCAAGCAGATACACCGCGTTATCCATATACAAAATCATTTCAGCAATTCCGCCGTTGAAAATATACCCCACACCTAAATTCAGAATAAATGCCGAAAGATAGGACAGTGCACCGATAAATAAAACAGATATAAATAAAAACGGACTTTCAAAAAATAAGAATAAAAGCATAATACTTATGTTACCGCTTAAAACAGCACCGACAGTAACAGCAATCAAAGCATATTTCTGAGCACCCTTTAAATTTGAAAGCAAAGACAGTGCTATGCCAAGCAGTGCAAACAGCAGAAAATAATGCCCTGACAGATAGCCTGAAACAAGATTACCGGTATAGCCTGCACTGAACAAGTCCTTCGCACCTGTTATGATTTCACCTGAATACATAACTGAGCCACCGTAGCTTTTATAAAAGAACATTTCCTTAAAAGTATCTATTCCAAACAAGGAAAAAATAGTATCAAATATACTGAAAAGCACAGGTGAAAAATAACCTTTACCGGATGCACGCTCAGACAGCCACATCACAAAGTTATCAAAATAATCGATCAGAAATCCGAACAGAATACCAAATAGAATGGCGCAAATCATTGTGGAGGATAATGCCAATACCTTATCAAATCTGTTAAACAGGAAAGAGCATAAAAGTGCTATAACAATTCCTGAAAAATATACTGTGCCATTACCATAAAACGCACCTGCTGCCGTAGTGAAAACAGCAAGACAGAGCACACTCCAGAATGCTTTAAAGGAATTCTTTCCGTTTGTCAGCTGTAAGGTAATGAAATAACAGAAAACATACCCCAAAAGATTATAAAAAAGCTCAGCAAAATTCTCAAAAACAATTGCACTGTCGGATAAAATATGATTTCCGATAAGAAGCAATATCTCTGCTATTACGATAAAAGCCGAACAAAAAAGAAACGGAAAAATTGATGCTGTCTGTAACTTATTTAAACCATTAAAAAATCTCATACCATCATTATGTGCAATAATAATGATATAAATTCAGTTATGATTTCTTTTCTTTAAAATACTTTTCAAACAGCTCAGCATGTATAATAGGCTCAGCCTGCTCCCCTGCAACAATAATATGATCAACTAATTTGAAAGTCATAGAATCCATTATACGTTTCAGCCTGAACGTAAAATCAATATCATTTGCTGATGCATATGCCTCACCGTCAGGATGATTATGTGCAAGAAAAACATAGGCTGACTTGTCCCTCATTGCATTCTGAAGAATACGCTCAACGTCAACATCGCAGCAGTTTGCCGTACCTGAGCCAACAATATGCTTATTTATAATTTTACCATTATTTTTCGTATTTACCTGAACTATTTTCTCAACTGTTTCATTGCAAAGCTCGTTGATAAAATATTTTTTTGCATCCTCAATCGTTATTATATGTGTAATATTTTTGTTACGGTTATGAATTACCCTGTCATTAAACTTTTTGATTGAAGAAATCGCAACAGCTGTTGACTCGCCTACACCTTTTACATTCATTAAATCCTGAGGTTCAGCGTTAAGTACACCCTCCAGTGAGCCAAATTGATTGATTAAATCATAGGACAATTCCTTCACATCACGTCTTGGTATCACAATGGAAAGGAACAATTCAAGCAAATTATGATCAGGTGCATTATCCATACCACCGGACAAATATTGTTCCCTCAGGCGCTGTCTGTGTCCCTCTCTGCTTAAATCTGACAAAACCATTCTCCCTTCACTACCACTTCCTGTTTTCAAAATCGGGGCACTGCTTATCCTTGAGCATTGCTCTGATTTCAACATAACAACCGCATTTAAGGCACATACCGGAAATAAGATAATCGCATTCCCTGCATTTACGCAGCCTGTCCCTATATGCGTCATCACCTATTTTCAAATCATCACTGAGATTTGAAATATAATCCCTTACTGTCTCAAAGGATTTTTGCTCTCCTGCCTCAAGGAGCAGGCATTTCTTACACGGATGATTCATCACTCAATGATAAATTTAACAACACTGCATGGTGGAATATTTGCAGTAAAACCGTCTGAATGCTTTTTAAAATCAGTAAACTCAACCGTCTTGACCGAATCCGCATTATCAAAATCATTTTTAGAATGTATGTCACCAAAAAGTATTTCCGCCTTAATACTCTTTACCCTTGTATCTGCAATCTGACATTTTATCTTTGAAGCCTTTGTGGCAGAAACATTTGTTACAGTTGAATAAATAATACCGTTTTCATCAACTGAAGCGGACTCAATAAGCTGAGGACAGCTTCTCTTAATTTCTTTTGATTCAATATTATCCGTAGTAAGATATGAACCAATAAGAGTGTTATCCTGATGATCCTTATACATTTTGAATACGTGATATGTCGGTGTAAGCACCATTTTATCCGCTTCTGTCAGAATAACAGCCTGAAGCACATTTACTGTCTGGGCGATATTTGCCATAATGATTCTGTCAGAATGCTTATTGAAAATATTAAGCGTAAGTGCTGCTACAATTGCGTCACGCATTGTGTTCTGCTGATAAAGGAATCCTGGATTTGTTCCCGGCTCAACATCATACCAGGTACCCCACTCATCCACAACAAGCTGTACCCACTGCTGAGGATTCACAGCATTCATAACAGCTATATGATTATTTATAAGCTCCTCCATGCGGTATGCCTTACAGATTGTTCTGTAATAATCGTTGGTATTGAATTCAGTCGAAGAGCCCTTATTATCCCAATTATCATTAGGCAAAGTATAATAATGAAGCGCTATCCCCTTTGCGTGATGCTTAACCTTGTCCATTACCTCTTTCGTCCAGTGATAATCATCAACATTGGGACCGCAGGCAATTCTCATAATTTTATTGTCAGAGTTATAATCTCTGACATATGTATTATATCGCTTATAAAGGCAACCATAATATTCAGGGTCCATATGTCCGCCGCACCCCCAGGATTCGTTGCCCACTCCGAAATACTTGACCTTCCAGGCTTTATCCTGTCCGTTTTTTCTGCGAAGCTCAGCCATTGGAGAGACGCCGTCAAAGGTCATATACTCAACCCATTCACTCATTTCAACCACAGTGCCTGAGCCGACATTTCCGTTGATATATGTATCGCAGCCAAGCTGACGGCAGAGTTCAAAATATTCGTGCGTACCAAAGGAATTATCCTCAACAACTCCGCCCCAATGGGTGTTTATCATTTTCTTTCTGTTCTCTTTCGGACCGATGCCATCTTTCCAGTGATACTCATCCGCAAAACAGCCTCCCGGCCATCTGAGAACAGGAATACCCATATCCTTAAGTGCGTTTACAACATCACATCTCATACCGTTCACATTAGGAATTTTTGAATCCTTACCAACAAAAATTCCGTCATAAATACATCTTCCGAGATGCTCTGCAAAATGTCCGTAAATATCCTGTCTCTTATACACATCTCCGAGCCTACG
>UQVI01000146.1 GCA_900544515.1 uncultured Oscillospiraceae bacterium
GAGATTCGCCTTAGTCTCGTGGGCTCGGAGATGTGTATAAGAGACAGGATAAAAGGGGTGCAGGTGTTCTTCTGCACATCAGCTCAATGCCGTCTCCATACGGCGTAGGCGTGTTTGACAAAAACGTGAGAGAATTTATTGATACTATTGCCAATATGGGCTTTACATACTGGCAGGTGCTTCCATTCAATCCCCTTGACGAAGCCAATTCGCCCTACTGCTCGCCGTCGGCTTTCGCCGGTAATTATCTTTTTATTGACCCTGAGGGGCTTAAGGATATGGGACTTATCAGCGAGGACGATGTAAAGCAGAATATCTTTACAGGATCACCATATACTGCTGAATACGAGTTCGCCGCTGAGAAAAGACTTGAAACACTGAAAAAAGCTTTTTTAAACATTGATGATGAGCTGGCAAAAAGCATCAAAAAGTTTGAGATTGAAAATGCTTGGCTGACAGACTACAGCATTTTTATGGCTGTGAAAGAGACAGAGGGAATGAAGGCATGGTGGGAGTGGAGCAGTGAACACGCTCACTATTTTGAATGTATAAAAAATGTCTATTCCTACGAAGAATCAGCCTCATTCTGGAAATTTGTTCAGTACATTTTTTATAAACAATGGTTTGAGCTTAAGGAATATGCAAATAAAAAAGGTGTTGCCGTTATAGGTGATATGCCGATTTATGTAGCAATGGACAGTGTTGACGTATGGTCAAATCTGCCGATGTTCCTTATTGATGAAAAAACGTTAAAGGTTGAAAAGGTTGCAGGCGTTCCGCCTGATTATTTCAGCGAGGACGGACAGCTTTGGGGCAATCCGATTTACGACTGGAAAGCAATGGAAAAGGACAATTTTTCCTGGTGGATATCACGTCTTGAAAACGCTCTGAAAATCTATGATACTGTAAGGATTGACCATTTCAGAGCCTTTGCATCATACTGGGCTGTTCCTGCCAATTCCCCTACTGCTAAGGTTGGCGAATGGATTGACGGACCGAAAATGAAGCTCTTTGACAAGGTGTTTGAGACTTTTCCAAATGCACCGATTATTGCCGAAGATCTGGGTGTTTTCGGTGAAGATGTTGTCAGACTTTTAGAGGACACAGGCTTTCCGGGAATGAAGGTTGTACAGTTCGGATTTGACCCAACTCAGACTCCTCCCATATGCCGCACAACGCTGTACCGAACAGTATAAATTATGTGGGCACACACGACAACAACACCCTTCTCGGCTGGCTTTGGGAGGCAAGTGAGGACGAACGCCGCTTTGCCCTTGATTATTCAGGCTTTGTCGGTGACAACTGGGGCGAGGGCGGTTATTACAGTCCCTCCTGCCGAAAGGTTATTGAAACCGTCTGGAAAAGTGCATCCAATGTGGCAATTATAGCACTGCAAGATATGTGCGGATTTGGCTCCGATGCAAGGATGAATATACCGGGAGTACCTGAGAAAAACTGGCGATTCCGCACCACAATGGATACCATAAGAAATATGGATAAGGATTACTTTAAAAAAATCAATTCACTCTACAGAAGAATGTATCCGGTGTTTGATAAATAAAGCATAAAAACAGCACGGTCAATTTTAATTTGACCGTGCTGTTTTTATTAATATCCCCAATCCAGTAATTTCCATTCATTGTTTTCATCTTTTACAACAATCCAGTGCCATCCATCATATACCGAATCCGGATTAAAACCTTCGCTCCACGCTGAACCTGACGTCTTGAAAGAAGATTCAAATACAACGCAATGGGCGTATTCCATGCTGATAAAACTTCCGCAATAATTTTCAGGATTCGGTGTACTTTCGTCACAGCAGTATGAAATGGCATAAACCTTTTTCACTGAATTCCAGCTTGAGATTTCTTCAAGAATAACATCTGCCGCCGCCTGTAACTCCTCTTGCGAATACGCTTCAGATGAGCCTAAATTAATCTTAACATCTGCGATATTACTTTTTGTAAGATGAACTGAACGTCCGATTATTATAACCGCTATAAGTAAAAATGTAATCGCAAAAAATAAAACACTGAATTTTACAAACTGTTTTCGCTTCATAGATATCCCTCCGATTAAATATTAGCAAATCTTACGAATATGCACAAGGAATTGTCAGAGGAAGAATTCTACTTAACGTGGAATAATGATTGTTTAGAGAACGATAAAGCACCCTCTAAACACGTTATTTGCTCACAATACGTATTGGTTTATCGTAGGGACGGCTTCAATATCCGCCCAAATTATTTTTCATATTGTGGGACGATATGGAATCGTCCCCTACAGAATATCAATAACATTATTGATAAACTAAACAATGATTTATATAACAAAAAAGCAGGCTTACGCCTGCTTTTTTTAACTTTCTTCAGTTGTTTCTGTTGGATTACAGCAAGAGCATCCGCTGTTATTATCCCTGCTTACAGGGAAAAATTCATCCACAGGGAAATCAATGGACTGGAAGGTTTCACAAGGATTTGATGTGTTGCAGTTGCACTCTCTGTCAGGCACACAATAATCGTATGCAGGGATAAGTATCTGCGCGTCTCTTTCCATCTGAACAATTGAGAATAGTCCAAGAGTAACAAGAATAGCCTTTGATGCACCGCAGGACGGCATGGTATCCTCCACTGAATTCAGTATAGACTGAGGGAAGGAAGAACAGACTGAAACATTGCAGTCACAGCAATCACAGATATCCGTTGCAAGGATAACCGGATCAACTGCCTGCACCTTAGCTGCAGGATTTGTATACTGCGGAGCAACAGGACAGTCAAGTGCCTCACTGCAAGGATTTGATACAAATACCTTTACATCTCCGTCACTGCCGTAAAGAATGCATTTCTTATTAAACTGAGCAAATCCGATTGCTACCTGCGGAGTAGTGCAGGGTGCTGCATAGGTATCAAAGCAAAGCTTGAAATAGAAGGTTATATCAACACTGTAAAAGCCCCTGTTGAAAGGAACCTCCTCCACATCAATGCTTACTTCCTCAATGCAGCAATCACGTGTTTTTACTGTAACAGCTTCATCAATCAGCCGCTGGCTGCGTGAGAAAAATGTAACCCTTAAATCTTCTAAGCAGTCCTTGCTCACACAGCTGTCAAAAATACGCTTGGTGTCAATACAAACTGCCTCATTTATTCGTCTTTCACCTGTATCAAGGATAGGATTATCAGGCATAACAAAACTCCTTCACAAAATATTGAAATGGGGCGGCAAATGATTAAATAAATATTTTATCTGCTGCCTTTAACTTCAGTATCATTCTATGAAGGAGTTTTTGAAATGTTAATATAAAATTTTATTTTTTTCGGTTAATCAGCGATGATTTCATTCACGCTCATATGGGCAATATGAGATGCATACGTATCCTGATTATCAAATTTATCATTGCCGCTGTTTGTGAGGGAAATGGTATTGCTGCCCTTTTTCAGATCCACATAGCAGGTAACGGTTTTATATGTGTTCCAGCTATACGTATTCCTGCAATACACATCCTGTGATTTACCGCCTGCAGTAACCGTCACATACCTTTCAATCAGGTCAACATTATAGTCATGCTTACCGCCCTCATCGTTATTGGCGTATAAAATCGTGAGTGCATAAGTGCCTGCTTTATCAACCTTTACATTAAAATCTGCCCTGCCTGTCCGACAGGAAATGCCGTCAATATAATTGATTTCGGAATTCTTTTTATCCGACTGAATCGACGCACCGCCTGAAAGTGCAGCACCTCTGACATCAAGCTCAATCGCTTTGTTTGATTCGGAAAGCTCGGTCACAACAATTCCGCTTCGTTCATTGCTCTCAACATCAATATAGTTTAGACCTCTCATAAGGTAAACCGTGTTGTGTCCGTTCTTAAAGTTTACACGGACATTATTTATCCTTGCAGGTGATTCATCGGAATAAACATCATAATAACCATCCTCAGGTGCAACAACAAGATAGGATTGATTGCTGTCATTCGTCCTGTCTGCATCGTCAAGAACAGCAAGTTCATCACTTTGAGCAGACGTTGAAACCAGCAGCGAATCCAGTACAATTGTACCTTTATCATGCTTAAAACTGATTGTGTGCTCACCCTTTGTCAGCTCGTGCGAAACAGTTATACAATCCGTATATTCACTTTTAATTGTATCGGCAAAGGACATCACCGTCTCCTTGCCATCAATACTCATAACGGACGTTGAATCTGTTCTGTCGTCAGGATTCTGCCTGCCGTCCTCATCATACTCACCGTCATTTGAATTACCGTAAATGATATCAAGATTATATGTACCATCTTCCGGAACAGTAAAATCAAGCGAAACACCGTCTCCTGCCTTTTCCATTCCGCCGACCATTCCGTCCTTTTCACCTGTTGCTGTCTCTTATACACATCTCCGAGCCCACGAGACTCAGGCGAATCTCG
>UQVI01000147.1 GCA_900544515.1 uncultured Oscillospiraceae bacterium
ATGATGTGCAGTTCAGTGTTTGTGTTTTTTTATCATTATATATTAAATACCGATAAAACTATGTCGAATTTTATATTGTTTTATAAATCAATTTTGCAATAATCATTGTATTTTTTATTAATACGAACTTGGTCATAAAATGTTGACATAGCTGTTCAGTTGTGTTAAACTACAAATGCTCATCGGAGGGCTTATAGTCGAAACTATAACGGCCGGATAAGATGTCGAGTGCGCTCGGTTATCTTATCGGGCTTTATTTTTTTGTTTAAGGAGTGTCTTTATGAGAATTCGTTTATCCGAACATTTTACTTATAAGAAGCTTATACGCTTTGTTCTGCCAACCGTGTTTATGATGATCGTAACCTCTGTTTACGGCATTGTTGACGGATTCTTCGTTTCTAACTGCGTAGGTAAAAATGCATTTGCAGCAGTAAATCTGATTATGCCTGTTCTTATGGCACTTGGTGCCTTTGGATTTATGATAGGCACAGGCGGCAGTGCACTGGTTGCTAAAACGCTTGGTGAAGGCGATGCAAAAAAAGCAAACAAATATTTTTCAATGCTTATATATGTTACAGTGATTTTTTCATTGATTGTCACGGTTATCGGATTTATTTTTATGCCGAATATCGCAAAAGCACTGGGTGCAAACGACTTAATAATAAATGATTGTGTTCTGTACGGAAGAATCCTTATTACAGCAGTTGGTTTTTTTATGCTGCAGAACAGCTTTCAGAGCTTTCTTGTAACGGCAGGAAAATCTAATTTCGGACTGGTAATTTCAGTCATTGCAGGATTAAGCAATATGGTGCTTGATTTTGTTCTGATATATTTACTTGACTTGGGTGTAGCAGGTGCGGCTGCAGCCAGTGCATTCAGTCAGGTTGTCGGTGCAGTTATTCCGCTTATCTATTTTGTGAGAAAGAACAACAGTCTTTTGCATCTTGTTAAAACAAAAATACAGCTTAAGCCGATCGGAGCAGCCTGCGTTAACGGCTCGTCTGAAATGCTTACGAATCTGTCAACATCACTTGTAAGTATGATATATAATTTTCAGCTTATGAAAATTGCGGCGGAAAACGGCGTGTCGGCATATGGCGTAATTATGTATGTCAGCTTTATTTTTATGTCCTTCTTCTTTGGATATTCGATTGGTATCAATCCTGTTGTAGGATACAACTTCGGTGCGAAAAATACAAACGAGCTTAAAAATGTTCTTAAAAAAAGTCTGGTGTTAACCTCTGTGGTTTCATTAGCTATGACAGCTTTGGCAGTTTCGCTTTCAGGTGCAATCGCAAAAATATTTGTTGGTTATGATGCTGAGCTTTGTGATCTGACGTCAAATGCACTGAAGATTTATTCTTTATCCTTCCTTGTGTGCGGCTTTAATATTTTCAGTTCAGCCTTTTTCACAGGACTTAACAATGGTAAAATTTCTGCACTTATCTCCTTTCTGCGTACTCTCGTTTTTCAGATTGCGGCAGTGCTTGTGCTCCCTGTTTTTATCGGTATAAACGGAATATGGCTTGCAATTACAGTGGCTGAAATTCTGACGCTTATCGTTACCATAGTCTGTCTGGCAGCAAATAAAAGAAAATATAATTATTGACATATAAAACAGGGTTACCTCAAAGTTGAGGTAACCCTGTTTTTATTTATTCAATTTAAATTCAAGCTGCTTTGTTTCTCCTGCTTTAAAGGTGGCGGTTTCTTCATCCGTTGACAAAGCACAGGAAATATTGATTTTCTGATTTATATCGGATTGAATTTTTACTGTAGCTGTGCCTGCGTGTATATCCCATTCCAGACTTTCAACCGTAGCACGTGTACGCGCCTTTATACCTGTTACAGTGCCTTTTTCAAAACCGCTTTCAGGCAGAGCAGGGAGTATTTCAATTTCACCTGTGTTTGAGTAAACAAGGCTTTCGTTGATTATACCGAGATAGCCTATTGCAAAATCAGTGCAATAGCAGCTTCCTCTGTCATAATCATGGTTTGTCATAAGGGAATCATAATGTATCTTATGATTCATAAGTTTTGTAAGAGCATCGGTAAGACTGCCGCTGTCCTTAAGTCTTGCTGCAATCAGTGAGCGGTGAACAAGTGCATGGCTTGCTTCGTTTTCACTCTCTCTGTTGTCAATTGCCTGAATACAAGCCTTTGTCAGCTCGCCGTTATCCTGTGTTTCAAACAGAGGCCATACACAGTACAGGTGACTTAAGTGACGATGTTCATTGTTTTCCTCAAACGAGGTGGTTGCCCATTCCTTTATAGCACCGCTATCATCATAAAGATACGGCGGCAGCTTATTAAGTAATTCTGTCCAGCGTGAAATATCATAATCAGGATTTACATCGGTTACAATATCAATCAGCATATTCAGATTGTCACGGCAGGCGGCAATATCAATGGCACAGTTTGCATCTGACGGACTTGGATAATTTGACGGATTGTTTTCGGGTGAATAGCTTGGGAGCATACAGTAGGTTTCACCCTCATTCAGATGTTTTTTATCCTTCTCATAATGGATAGCACCGGTGCTGTCCGTATAGTATTCAGGCGTCAGAAGCTGATCCCAGTAATTTGCAGATTTAATCAGAAGAGGGAGGAGTATATCCTCTTTCAATTTCAGGTAACCTCTGTCGGTAAGACGTTCGATATCCTTGTCTGTTAAATCCTTTTCAGAAGGCGAAAGAACGGATTTCAATTGATTCAGGTCAAACTCATCACTGACAGGGATGTTGATGTTTCCGTAGCATTGCAGTGTTTCATATAATGGCTGAATCATCCAGGATGTGCCTGCGTTCCAATACCTGAAGGGATAGGGGTAGCAGGTTTCTGTTATCACTGCCTTGTCACCGTCTGTGTTTACAGGAGCCTGTATAGCATCTGTGAAGCCATGAGTAGCATACGCATTTTCCTTCCAGTCAGGTAATTGACGAAGAATGAAATAGGTGTATCCGATAGGTGTTGATGCCATATTTCCTGTGTTCATAGATGAGGTTTGGAGGTTAACATTGGCATCCATTGTGTATTTGCTTCCCCAGCCAGTGTTCCATTCGCCTGTCCACATTCCGTAAAGACGGCTTGTGGAATATCCGCTGCAGCAAAGATAAGCGTATCTTCCTGAATAATATGCACGCTGAGCAAGGGCCGAATTGATTTTTTTGCTGCCCTTCTGTGCTTTCAGAAGGCTTTCGTTGGAATTCATATCTGCACCTGTCAGTGTAAGTGTAACAGAATTAAACTGAGGCTGATATATTTCAAGATGGTTATTTAGTGCTTTTTCATAATCAAAGCCGCTGCCACTCGAATACTTATCAGCAATGGACTGTGTTTGGTTCTTTAATGAGTCAATAAGGGCAAAATCCTGCTGGTTGTCGAAATCAGCATAGCCGCCCATATTATAATCTCTGCCTGAAATTGTAATCAGATAAACAGATTCGGCATCTGTTATTTTTATTCCCTCGTGCTTGCTGCCCTTGAATTGATTTTCGTCAGTGTTTTTATCAATTTCTATCTTATCTTTTTTGCCGTCTGTTACAACGTATGTAAGTGTTGCGTATCCGCCGTTTTTCAGCTCGCTATTTTCATAATCAGGATAATGAGCAATCAGAGAAAGGTATTCAGCGTTTTCATCAACAGGCTTTTTGTATTTAAGATTGACCTCGTCACTGTCACCGAAGTTGGCCATGCTTGACAAATCATCAAAGGATAAAACCATATTCAGCTTTGTACCATCAGATGATTTTGCGAGCTTTGTTATCACTGCACCGTCTGACATAGAAGAAAAGGATACTCTGTCCCATGAGCCATTTTTGTTGCTGTAATGCACACCAACCTGTGAGGTTTCGTAATCGGTGTATCTTACATAATCTGATTCACCCTTGCCGTCAAGATTCATTCTCAGCTGACCGCCCGGATGATAGCGGTAAACATCATCATAGCTGGCATTGTCCGTGATATCCTCACCCTTAACAATGGACTGCTTGACCGTTTCAAGTTCATTAAAGGTTTCCGGGCAGGAACGGGTATTTTCATTCGGCATTATAAAATGCATATTCTGAAAAATAAACGTATCTGAATAGGGTGAACCGCTCTCAATAAAACCCTGCATTCCGTTGCCTGATACCATACCGTTACGCCATTTTTGTGTTTTGTTTTTCTTTTTGGCGGAAAGCTCAGTATAGCTTTCACTGTATGAAATTTTATTCATATCCGTAAAAAGAGATTTTATCACTGCAGTATTTGTTTTACCGCCTGTGCAGGCAGACAGTGTAAAAATCAATACTGCACACATAAGTAAACTGATTGTGCCTTTCCCATGCTTTTTCATATAATCACCTCAAATTGAGTATCTGTCTCTTATACACATCTGACGCTGCCGACGACTAGG
>UQVI01000148.1 GCA_900544515.1 uncultured Oscillospiraceae bacterium
CGAGATTCGCCTTAGTCTCGTGGGCTCGGAGATGTGTATAAGAGACAGCTTTATATTTTGCTCTGATTTGATATTGAATTTGATTTCGGGGTTATCTTCTATGATATGATTTGCAGTGCGGATATTTTTGCGTAAATCGTTTAGAGCGGATGTGCAGTTATTTCTTTGAAATAACAACTCTATTCTTTTATCTGTATCAGTACATCTGCGGAGTTTATTATAGATGTGCTGGCGTTGTTTTTCAATAAGTTTTATTTGTTCTGTTGAAGTGTTGATGAAATCATTAACAACATCAAGGGTATTCAGATTTTGTTTTGAAATCAGTCTTATCTCTTGTGAATATCTGTCTATTTTTCGCCAGGCCTTTTTCATTTCAGGGGATAGCGGTTGATGTTTCTTTGGGATATAACCTAAAAGGTAACAATAGTGCAAGTAAAGTGCTTTTAAGCCTGTTATTTTTCTTGCACTGGATAAGCTGCCTTTCAGAATATATTTCTTTGGTTGGATAGTCATTGGTTTAGTATTTTTAATATAGGTACTATATTTTTCACCTGCTATCCAGACATTATTTTCTCTCATTCTGCTGAAAATACCGTCCCTGTCATACTGCTCGCCTAAATGATATAGGCGAGTATTTTTTGTATCATTTACCGAACGCATGGTGGCATATTTTAATCTTGGATCGAGATTGATTATATATCCTTGTTTCTCTAATGTTTTTCTGAATTGCCCCTGATTAACGCTGATGCTGATTGCATAATCAATGGCATTACGCATCAGATTATATTTTGTCGGTTCCCCTCGCTTTTCTGCAAAGTACATACTTCTCAGCGTTTTGCCGCTTGGATTTCTAATTACAGTAAGTTGTTCCTTTTCGCATAATTTATCTGACAAGTCTCTGAATTTATAGTATGCTTTCTTGTTGCAGTCAAACTTTCTGCCATTCCACATATTAACCGAATTGATAACAAAATGGTTGTGATATGTGCCTGTATTGAAATGAGTTGCAACAAGCACTTGATAATCAGTACCCCACATTTCTTTTGCAAGCTGAACGCCTATTCTGTGGCACTGTTCGGGTGTAACCTCACCGGTTTTAAAACTTTGATAAGCGTAGTAAGCAACATTTCCATTGACCTTGTTAAATCGTTCTTGCACTGCGTACATTTCTTCAAATGCAGTGTCAGCATTACAATTAACGCCTGTAACAAAGTAGGCTTTTTCTTTAATATTAATCGTTTTGTTGCTGTCATCTGCATAGTGAATAACCTTTTGCAAATCAGAATAAATTGTCTTATTCGGGTTAGCTGCATAGTCAACCACTCGTGACAAACTATCTTTAATTGTCCAAATTTTTGTTACTGCCATTTGTTATTTCTCCATCGTGATAGGCTTTGAGAATTAAATCAGCAACACCATTTAACTGACTGTTATTCATATTGCATATAGTCTGATATGCTTCGTACAGGTAGCTGCTCGGTGCGGTTTTGATATTCTGATTTAGTCCGACCTTTCTTAAATATGCCGATAATGACAAGCCGCACTTTTTAGCCTTGCGTTCAAGTGCTGCCCATTCATTATTAGTAACTCGGATGGTGATTAGTTTGTTTCTTGTTCTCATAAATACTTCCTTTCAAATATTCTTCAACGGGGTCAAAGGGGTGTCCCCGTTCGGCTTCAGCCGTCTGGTTTTGCGCCTGTGGCTTTACAAAACCTATGCTCGTTACAGTCTGCGACTGCAAATATTTTCTTCCCTAAAATGAATGACTGCCTGTTATCTTTATTGATACAACAGACAGTCACTTTTTATTATCCAGTTCTCTTTTCATTGAAATAACCTGTTTCTTCCCACACCTTTTTGTCGGGGCAGTAGTAGTTATACTCGCTTGAATTTTCAAGCTTGACAGAAAAAAAAGAAATCGACTTCAAAATCGAGGTCGAAAAGGCAACGGATATTCATAATTGGAAATGTTCAATTATTATAAATGGTAATGACGAAAAACACGAAGTGAATTATCCTTTGGTACAGACATTAAAAGAATTTCAGAAAAACTACTGGCTGGCATTATGACGAGGTAAAAGACAAGCAGGTTCAGGACTATATTGTAATAGGATATGCACCGACAAAAACAGACGGATTGCAAATGCTTGCAGAGTATAATAAAAATCCGTTTGATATTTCCGCATCAAAGATTACTTTTAAGGAAATCTATGACAGGTGGTCGGCAAGCAAATTTTCATCAATATCTGAATCAAATGTTAAAGGTTATAAAGCTTCATACAAGCTTTGCAAAACATTATATAACAAGGTTTTCAAAGATATAAGACTTGCAGATTTGCAGTATGTTGTTGATAACTGTGGTAAAAACTATCCGACTTTAAGAAAATTGAAGGTGCTTTTCGGTCAGTTATATGACTATGCAATGATGAATGATATTTGTAACAAAGATTATTCCCAGTTTGTTGACATAGTTAAATACAAAGATCGTAATCCTAACAAAATGGATAGAAATAAATTTACCAAAGAGGATATTAAGCTCCTGTGGAAGCAGAAAGATGATAAGTATTATCAGATTGTTTTGATGCTGATATACACAGGTGTAAGAATATCCGAAATGCTTGATCTGAAAAAAGAGAATGTTCATTTAGATGAACAATATTTTGATGTTTTAGCCAGCAAAACAGAAAACGGTATAAGAAAAGTTCCGATTGCAGATAAGGTACTGCTATTCTTCAAGAATTGGTACAAAGATACTGAAAGCGAATACCTTATTCATACTGAAGATGGAGAACAATTCAAATACCGAAATTATTATGATAGCTATTTCTTGCCATTGATGAGCAATCTTGGCTTAACACAAACCCCACATTGCTGCAGACACACCTGTGTTTCAATGCTTGTGGAAGCGGATGTAAGCCAGACAATTATTAAAAAGATTGTTGGTCATTCGGGTGCAATGACGCTAACCGAAAAAATCTATACTCATTTGGATATTGAGGAGTTATTGAATGCTATTAACAAGATTTAAACAAAAAGAAAGAGATGCCTTTCCTTTAGGAAAAACATCTCTTATACATATAACATTTGAAAAGATGTTCCCCACACCTCTTAGGTGGTGGGTTCCACCTTTTCATTTCAGTGTGAGTCCTAAAACTCCCACTGAAACGGGCTTTGCCCTTAACAAATGTTGATGTTCGGGCGTTGCCCTCGATTAAAATTTGTTGCTTGTGTGTTACTTGTTTGTTATTTGTAACACGATATTCACAACTTTTCAGTCCATCTGACAACTCCAAAAACCCTGTAAATAAAGGCTCCCAGCAGTCGTGAGAATTCTGCAGATTATCTCTTTGAGAATTGTGGTGCACGACGTGCTTTTTTGAGACCTGGCTTCTTTCTTTCCTTCATACGTGGGTCACGGGTAAGGAATCCAGCCTTCTTGAGTGCTGGACGGAGAGACTCATCATACTGAAGAAGAGCTCTTGCAATACCGTGACGGATTGCGCCGGCCTGACCTGTAACGCCACCGCCGTTTACGCGGCAAACGATGTCAAACTTCTCAGTTGTTTCTGTAAGAGCAAGAGGCTGACGAACGATGAGCTTAAGTGTTTCAAGACCAAAGTAATCGTCAATATCTCTGTCGTTGATTGTGATTTTGCCGGTACCTGCATAAACACGTACACGAGCTACAGATTCTTTTCTTCTGCCAGTGCCGTAGAAATAAGGATTTGTTTCGTACATAATTCAGATACCTCCCTTAAAATTCCCAAGCTTCAGGCTTCTGAGCCTCATGCTTGTGTTCAGCACCCTTAAAGATGCGACATCTTGTGAGCTGCTTTCTGCCGAGTGTGGTATCAGGAACCATACCCTTAACAGCAAGCTGCATAGCGAAATCACTCTTTTCGTTCATAAGAGTACCATACTTAACTTCCTTGAGGTTACCAATGTAACCTGTGTGATGCTGATAAAGCTTCTTGTTGAGCTTATCGCCTGTAAGAACAGCTTTGTCAGTATTAATGATGATAACGAAATCGCCGCAATCAACATTTGGCATAAAGATTGGTTTATGCTTACCTCTGAGAAGAACAGCAGCTTCAGCAGCTACACGTCCGAGAGGCTTGTCAGTAGCATCAATCACATACCACTTGCGTTCGATATCGTCAGCTTTTGGCATAAATGTTGACATAATCAATATCCTCCAAACTAAAAAATTGAAATGATTAACTGTCTTGCAACAGTCGTTTTCTGAATGCTTGAATATAATATCATAGCTGTCTCTTATACACATCTGACGCTGCCGACGACTAGTC
>UQVI01000149.1 GCA_900544515.1 uncultured Oscillospiraceae bacterium
TTGTATTCCGAGTATTTTTAACACAGAATAAGGGCAAATAGGACAATTTAAACCAAACTTCGGATTACTCTTTATTGCCTATGCTTATTTTTTGTTACCAATTCCATGCCTGACCATTATTTTTTAAAATTTCAATCAGCTTTTGCATCTCCGTGTCGGATAAAGAATGATAATATTTTCTGCCGTTTTCAGCTGTAATCATAAGATTATTGCATCCGTCTGTCGACGGACATACTGTTATTTGTCTGTTATTGCTGACAAATATAATCTGTACCGGTTCAAAAAAGCAGGCAGGTATTTCAAACATATCTGTTATATTTATGTCAAAACAAATTTCTTCAAGGGCATTTATATCGTCTTTGTCAGTTATTGTGATGTCCTTTTCTCTATTTGTATCATCATTTGTTTCGCTGTCAACAAAGTCACTGCATTTGATGATTACTTTATCCATTTTGGAAAAGGGATTTGAGCTTGCTATGTACGGAATCTGACTGATAACTGTTAGTAATATAATAGCTGATAAGATAATTGAAATTGTAATGACAAGTTTTTTCTTTGATTTTACCATTTTGCATTTCCCCTTAATGATTTTACAATTAAATTATAAAATCATTTTGTAGGTTTTACCATGTATGGTGCGTGGAATCTGTCCACTTATTGAGGAATGATTTTATCAGATTGAATATGAATACCGCTATCATATAGAATGTTATTGTAAGCCTGTTAAAAATAGTCAGATATTATTAATATTATAGTGTAAATATAAACTAAATATAAATTGTTAAATTTGTGTTACATTAAGATAAAATATATATTGTTTTCTTTAATTAATGGTGTTATAATGTCTAACTGAAAAATATTATTTCTGGAAAAGGGGTTTTGTTATGGCAAAAACGAAAGCCGCAAGTGCTGAAAAGACAAGTAAAGCACCTGCGGAAAAAAAGTACATGAAGCCATCAGAGATTGTTACTTTCGGTATCGGCCTGTTCGGTGTAGCATTGCTTACAGGCTGGATGCCGGATTATACAACAACTTTCTTTGCTGACTTCGCATTCAAGGGCAAAGGCTTTGATCAGGCTTCATTTGCGAATACCGTATCACTTGTATTTGGTGTTGCCGGTTTCGTAGGGGCAATATGTGAATTGGTAATCGGTATTCTTGTTGACAGAACAAAAACAAGACTGGGTAAGGTTAAGCCGTGGATTGGCTTTGGTGCAATTCCACTTGCTATTGTATCATTAATGGTGTTTGTTGCACCGAATACATCAAGTCTTACAATTGCTTCTGTATGGATGTTTATAATCTACGCACTTTACACAGCGGTTTCCTGTGCGGTTGAATCACCGGCAAACTGCTTCGGTGCACTCTGCTCACCGAATCCGAGTGAGAGAGGTGATGCCATTTCTATCGCATCCTTCCTTCGTTCCGTAGGACAGTCGGGCGGTCAGGTTGTCATTATTGTTGTTGGTGCGGTTATGAAGATGCTTATGGGCTCACAGCAGTTTAAGAATGCTGAGGGTCAGGGCCTTGACCTCATCATTTCTACAGCAGTATGTGCACTGGGAATGGTCATTTTTGTAATGATTTTCTTTGCGAACAACAAAGAGCGTGTACCTTATACATCTGAAAAGGTTTCACTTGGTGAGTCAATCAAGCTTGTTTTCACAAACAAGAACCTTCTTATGGTTTCACTCACAAAGCTTGCAGGCTTCGGCAGAGGTGTATATGGCACAGTATCACTTTACATAGCAATTTATCTTTTGGGCTCAAAGGGATTAAAGCTTGCTCTTATGCTTCCTATGGGTATCGGTACAGCCGTTGGTATGCTTATTGTAAAGGCAGTTCTTAAGAAATTCTCAACTAAGAAAACATTTATTATTTTCTGTATTTACGGTGCGTCATCACTTGCAATTCTGTTTATTGTATCAAAAGTGGTCGGCTTTAATTCAACACTTGTTGTTCCGTTCCTCATCCTCAATTTCTTCTGCGGTCTTCAGCACGGTAATACAAACGTAACACCGAATATTATGATTGCAGACTGTGTTGATGAAATGGAATATAAAACAGGTAAGCGCCAGGAGGGTCTGGCATATGCAGGCTATGGTCTTTTCTCAAAGATTGCATCTGCATTTACAAAGTATCTTGGTCCATTCCTTGTTTATACCTGGTCAGGTTACCAGTTCTCACAGGATCAGAATGTTGCTTATGCTGTTCAGGATAATTCAACACTTTCAAAGTTCCTTGCAATTTATACAATCATTCCTGCAATATTCGTGCTCCTTCAGGGTGTGCCGATTCTTTTCTATGATATGGTCGGAGAAAAGAAGGAAAGAATTACTGCTGCTCTTGCGGAAAAGAGAGCTGCTCAGGAAGTCGCATCAGATGACAGTTCTGATGCAATTGCAGAGTAAGGAGGGGTAGTATAATGGCAAAGAATAAAGAATTTAAAGCCGGACTTTATGCAGTAGTTGCAGGTGTTGCAGTGGCTGCAATATTGGTTGTGATTACCATTTTTGCATTCACCACAAGATATACCGCTTTTGCTCCTGAAAAGGTTGCACAAGCATATGTTGATACGATTGCTCAGACCGGTGACGGTTACAATGCATATAAAAATACACTCGTATCAAAGAATGCAAAATTCGGCGATTTTATCAGAGACGCTTATATGAGCCCTTATTACAATAACGGTGATGATGTTAAGCAGGCTGACTTTGTAGGTACAGGCTCAGACGAAGAGGCACAGGCAATTGATAAGGTTTATTCAACAATGTATGATTACTATGTTGAGCTTATTAAAACCTATGGACTTGACAATTATGATGCTGTATTTTCAAACTATTTCGCAAAGCTTGTTGAGGTAAGAAAAGACGTATATGGCGATGAATATATGGACGATGAGTTTATGTTTGGTGCATTTGAATCAAACGTTTCAACCTATGGTCAGTCGCTTACCGGTACCAAGAGAACCTTTGCATCCGATGATAAGACCATCATACAAGAAGAGTCAACAGGTGTTTACCAGACAATGTTCGGCAAGGAGCAGGATGTTGAGGTTGACGTTTTAGATGAAAAGACACAGAAGAAAAAGACGGTTACTGAAAAGCAGCTTGTGTATAAGTTCACCACAACTGTAAAGGATTGTACAGAGCTTTCAGCTGGTGAAACGAAGGCTTATGTTGATGAATATACAAAGAGAATAAAGACTGTGGCTGAATCAGGTTCCGTTAAGGCTGACAAATTTGGTCTTGAGGATACAACAAAGGAAAAGAAGATTCTTTTCTTCACTAAAACAGAGGAAGTAAAGACGAAAACATCTATGGTAGATGCTTTTGCGGCTCTTGACCATTCCGATGAAATTAACGGTGTTGCCAAGTGCACTGTTGAGGTTGCTCTTGAGGACGGCACAGTGGTTGCAACACAAGAGGTTTATGTTGTTCAGATAGGCAACAGCTGGTATGTTGATAATACAAACGTTGACACATCAGGACTTTATCTTGCAAAATAAAGTGAAAATAACAAAAATCGGTAGGGACAAAACCTACCGATTTTTTATTATATATATTTAATTAATCTAAATTATGGGATTTCAGCATACTGCACATAACTGCTGAAAGTTCATCCTTTTTAAACACCGGCAGTGGCTCAATGATTGCATCAATACAGCCTGCGACAGAAAATGTGATTGCCGATATTTCATAATAATTTTTCTCTATTGTAAAGCCGTTATTCTGAGCGATGCAGCTTACTAAGTTTTCTTTAAGTACCTTTATTGCCGGACCGCAGATACTGCTTGCCTTGAATTTGTAAAGATACTCGACCTCTTTTTCAACCTCATCAAGAAGTATGCTCACAGCTCTGCTTGGGTCACGTCTGATATCATCATATCTTACACGCTTTGAAATATCAATTACGCCGTCCATTATAGTTTGGAAACAGGCCTGCAGACAATCATCCATACTTTTGTAATGAAGATAAAATGTACTTTTGTTGATATCTGCTCTTTTACAAAGCTCCAAAACAGTTATTTTGGATGCATCCTTTTCAACCATAAGGTCAAGCATTGCGTTGAAAACAGCAGTGCGTGTACGTTTAATTCTTCTGTCCATATTCCTCTTAACTCCAAACAGTGTAAAATATCTATGTTAATTAACTATTCTATCAAAAAAAGCATTATAAATCAATAAAGTGTGAAATATTTGGCGTAACGTCTAAAAAAGCATAAATGAATTTGTACAAAAACACAACGGATAAAAATGTACATCTGTCTCTTATACACATCTCCGAGCCCACGAG
>UQVI01000150.1 GCA_900544515.1 uncultured Oscillospiraceae bacterium
TCGGCAGCGTCAGATGTGTATAAGAGACAGGTATTCTCTTGCAGATACACCTAACCTTTCAGCCATTTTCTCCTGTGAAATCTTTAATTCAGACCGCTTGCCGCGCAACTCATTTTTCATATATTTCCTAACATTTTCATTATCCGCCATTTTTCACACCTCACCAAACGGACTAACTAACAGAATTTTACAAATTTCATACGGGCAATTCTATGAAATACACTTCATCTTGTTGCCGCGTTCGGTAAATTAGTGAAATATTCACAAAAAATGTAACCGTATCAGTGAGATGTGTGAAACGCTTAAAACCCATACTTTTTTCTATATATAAATGTAAAAGAAAGTCCCTCAGACACAGGATCTGAGAGACATTATTTTATAGTTTGGTAAACTATACAAAAGACATATTCACTTTTTTCTGGTATGCTACAAACCAGCCTGACGGAATCCTTGCCCACAGATTACCTGCTGCATCAAATCTCTTTTCAACAATGGTAACCTTTGTTCCCTGTTTTAAATAAGCATTACGGTTGGAATCTTTAAAGGTTGCATTCTTTCTGCCGTCGGCTGTCAGATCTCTTACCTTTTTTCTTCCGCTTGCTGCTCCTACACCGTTATAAATTCCTCTTATTGCTTTCAGCTTATAAGTCTGACCTATTGCAATGGAAGGTGCCTTTGATGATGTTTTAGGCTTGGTATAGGTTACAAGGAAATAAGCCGGATCACGGTCTGCAGTTGCCTTACCCATTTCATTAACACTGACAACACAGCCGTTGGTTGTCTTTTTAACGATACGCTTAGGGCGGTTATACGCATCATATTTTCCGCTGTACATAAGAGGATCAAGAATTTCTATATTTTTTCCTACCATCTTATAAGCTACCACATAATGACCGGCTGTACTGAATACATTATAAGCATCACCCTGATTGCAGATTGCAATTCCGCCTTTTTTAATATGGGCAACCAGCTGAGTTTCACTTGTTGTTGCCACGAAAGAAAAATCGGGATTTTTTTTGCAAAGTGCCTTTAAGAGGATAAGCATATTGGTACCTGAGTTATCCCTTGCACCATTATCAAGGCTGAACTTTGCCATCTGCGAAACAGTATAAAGTTCTTTTCCTATAAGGCTGTTAAAAACAGTACAAGCAGTTACAACACCGCATCCGCTTGTCTTAACCGTTTCTACTTCGGCTGTATTTGGTCTGTCATATTTAATATTCGGATAATCGTACTGATTATAATAAAACATTACTTTGCCTCCTTTAATTCTTTTAGATATTCATCTGCCTGTTTGGCTTCCTTTGTAAAGGAATTATTATGCCACCAATTGGTAATCACACTATAGAGTAAAAAGCCCACCGACACAACTTCGCTGACAAGCTCATCATCTATAGGAAGTGCCTTTATGCCAAATCTTTCCAATATTATATTAAGCAATGCCAAAACTAAAATCACTGTTCGTACAATAGCTGCTTTATCAACATTCATTAAAAATAATTCCTCCTTTTTCAATATCTTCAATTCTATGATCGAGTGTTCTGATTTTTTCCTCCACAACAGGTATACGCTCCGCAAATGAATTGTGCTTATCTACCTTTTGCTCTAACTTTTCAAGGCGAAAGGAAGTCAGCTTTGACGAGGTAACGATGCCGCCGAAGGAACCGATTATTGTACCGGCCATTGCCACAAGTGCAACAATTATTTCGTTATCCATAAAATATTCTCCTTTATAATTTTTTAAGAGCTGAGCTCTTTTCACCTTTAATATCTTATGCACGATACAAGCTTGTTGCAAATCACTGTCCAATGCATTGGACAGATGATATAGTGCATAAAGCGTATAAAATACATAGCAAATAAAAAACGAAAGCATTCGTAAAGTATCACAGCGAAATATTGGGTTTCTTGTGGAAATTGCCTGTAATATTGCTGAAAATTCCAGTTCAATTTTTATTGTATAATTATTCGTTTTTATGCATAATTATAAATATTTTTCAATTTCTATTGACAATATATAATAGGTGTGTATAATAAATAAGATATTAAAAGTAATCGGAGTTTTGTATAAAAATGAAAAAAGTATTCATTGACGGAAAAGACGGAACAACAGGTCTTAAAATATTTAAGAGATTTGAAAACAGAAATGATATTGAGCTTCTGCTCATTGACAGTGACAAAAGAAAAGATGCTGAGGAACGTGCACGGCTTATAAATGAAAGCGATATCACATTCTTATGTCTGCCTGACGCAGCATCTATTGAGGCTGTTTCACTGGTTGAAAACAGCAATACAAAAATCATCGACACCTCAACCGCGCACAGAACCTTGAGTGACTGGGCATACGGCTTTGCAGAGCTCAGCCGTGAACACAGAGAAAAGATTGAAAGCAGCAATCGAATAGCTGTACCGGGTTGCTATGCCAGTGGCTTCAACTCAATCGTTTATCCGCTTGTTCACAACGGCTTTATTGATAAGGATTATGATATCGTCTGCTATGCACTGAGCGGTTATACAGGTGCAGGCAAAAAGGGTATTGCACAGTATGAGGACAGCAGCAGAGATGCTGAGCTTGACTCTCCTCGTCTCTATGCTTTAACGCAGGAACACAAGCACCTTAAGGAAATGAAAGCGATCAGCGGACTTTCAAAAAAGCCGATCTTCTCCCCTATCATCTGCGATTATCCACAGGGTATGGTTGTATCCGTGCCGCTCTACACAGACAGAATGAGCAAAAAATATACTATACAGGATATTTATGAGATGTTTGCCGAGCACTACGGCAATTCCGATATTGTTAAAGTCCGACGACCGGGCTATACACAGAGTATGATTGGCTCAAATCAATTTGCAAATCGCGACGATATGGAAATTGAGATAAACGGAAATGAAGACAGAATTCTCATCACCTCACGCTTTGACAATTTGGGCAAGGGTGCATCAGGTGCTGCGATTCAGTGTATGAATATCGCAATGGGAATTGATGAAAAAACAGGTTTAAATATAGGAGAATAACAATATGAATTTTAAATATATCGAGGGCGGCATATGTGCTGCAAAGGGCTTTAAGGCAAGCGGTACATACTGCGGAATAAAAAAGCCCGCTAGAGATAATCAGAATCCTGACATCAAACACAAAAATGATATTTGTCTTTATGTCAGTGACGTTGTATGCAATGCTGCTGCAGTATACACACAGAACAAGGTTAAGGGTGCACCTATCCTTGTCACAAAAAAGAATCTTGAAAAAAGCGGCAACAAAGCAATCGCTGTTATTGCCAATTCAAAAAATGCCAACACCTGCAATGCAGACGGCGAGCAGAAGGCTGACAGAATGTGCCAGCTTGTGGCTGAGGAGCTGAATATCCCTCAGGAACAGGTTATCGTTGCAAGCACCGGCGTTATCGGTCAGGTATTGCCGATTGAACCAATTGAAAAGGCAGTGCCGATTCTTGCAAAAGGCTTATGCTACAACAAAAACCTTGAAGCAGCTACCGCTATTATGACAACAGATACTATCAAAAAGGAATATGCCGTTGAGTTTGAAATCGGCGGTGCAATCTGTCACTTAGGCGGTATGGCTAAGGGTTCAGGTATGATCCACCCGAATATGGCAACTACACTTAACTTTATCACGACGGACTGTGCAATCTCATCCGAGCTTTTGCAGAAGGCACTCAGCGAAATTGTTAAGGTAACCTACAACTGTCTGTCAATCGACGGTGACACATCCACAAATGATATGGTAAGCCTGATGGCAAACGGACTTGCTTTCAACGAAGAAATCACAGCTGAGGGCAAGGAATATGATATCTTCAAGCAGGCACTTTACGAAGTAATGTCAAACCTTACAAGAATGCTTGCAAAGGACGGTGAGGGTGCAAGCAAGCTTCTGGAATGCTTATGCACAGGTGCTCAGGATAAGGACACTGCTATCACTATTGCAAAGAGTGTTGTGTGCTCCTCTCTCTTTAAAGCGGCTATGTTCGGCGAGGATGCAAACTGGGGCAGAGTTCTTTGTGCTATCGGTTATGCTGACGCTGAATTTGATATCAACAAGGTAGATGTTGATTTAAGATCCGATAAGGGAACTGTTACCGTTTGTAAGGACGGCTCAGGCGTTGAATTCAGTGAAGAAAAGGCAGCAGAAATTTTATCTGCTGATGAAATTTATATTGATATCAATCTTAATCAGGGTGAAGAAAGCGCAACGGCGTGGGGCTGCGATCTTACCTGTCTCTTATACACATCTCCGAGCCCACGAGACTAAGGCGAATCTCG
>UQVI01000151.1 GCA_900544515.1 uncultured Oscillospiraceae bacterium
GTATTAGCTTAAATCTGCCTTTTATAACCTATTGCTATTCAGTTTGCTAAACTATAAATAAAGGGGAATTCCATTCATGAAATCAATACTTGTAATTGGTGCAGGCAAATTCGGTCACCATCTTGCTGAATATTTATGCGAGATGGACAATGATGTAATGCTTGTGGATAAAAATGAAAATCTTATTGATGAATATTCTGAAGGTGTAACCACTGCTGAAATCGGTGATTTCACAATAAAAAGCAATCTTGCATCACTTGGTGTTGAGGATTACGATTATGTTTTTGTATGTGTTGGTGACTTTCAGGACAGTCTTGTTATAACAAGCTATCTTAAAGAGCTGGGTGCATCCTATGTAATCGGAAAGGCATCATCGCTTATTCACGAAAAATTCCTGCTTCAGAATGGTGCAGATAAGGTTGTTTATCCTGAAAGGGACACCGCATACAGCAAGGCGGTTGAATACAGCAATTCCAGTATTTTTGACTACTTCCCCCTCAACGAGGATACAGGAATTTTTGAAATATCCGCACCGGAAAAATGGATTGGCAAATCACTTTCCAATATCAATGTAAGAAAAATTCATAATGTTACGGTTATAGCATATAAATACAACGACAAAATCTTCCCTATCAATTCACCTGACTATGTGTTTTCAAGCACAGAGCATCTGATTGTTATGGGTGAAAGAGACAATATTAAAAAAATAGCAAAATGAAAGAGGTAATATCAAATGCTTTTTAAACCAGAATATGATGAAAACGGCAGAAAAATCCTTTGCCAGATGAACGGCATCAATCCTGAAATGCTTATGGACATCTATGTGCAGAAAATGAAAAAGGGTGACAAGCTCAGCATTTTTGAACAGGAAAATGAATGTGCTGTTCTTCTTTTATCAGGCAGCGTAAATTTTGCTGTTTCAGATAAAATCAATGAAAACTGCAGCAGAAAAAATCCCTTTGAAAAAAAGCCTTATGCCGTTCATTTTTGTAAGGAAACACAGGCTGTAATCACTGCTGCAGAGGACAGTGAAGTGCTTGTTCAGATGACAGACAATGAAAAGACTTGGGAGCCTGTATTCTACAATCCTGACAACTGCCTTTATCAGGAATTCGGCAAGGGACAGTGGAACGGCACAGGTCACAGAATTGTATCAACTATGTTTGACCTTGATAATGCACCATACTCAAATATGGTTATGGGTGAGGTTTTCAATCAGCCGGGACGCTGGTCAAGCTATCCGCCTCATCATCACCCACAGCCTGAATTATATTACTATCAGTTTGACCATCCTGAGGGATTCGGTGCAGGCTTTGAGGGAGATACCCCATATAAAACCGAGAACGGAACCTGCCTTTGCATAAGAGGCGGAAACGCACACCAGCAGGTAACCGCACCGGGATATGAAATGTATTATGTATGGCTTATCCGCCATATTGACGACGATCCGTGGGACAAAACAAGAATCTATGTTCCTGAATATGAATGGCTGGCAAACGCTGATTAATTATACATTTTGCGAATATTTATGCAGTTAATTTGCTTTTTATGTTGACTTTGCAAAAGTATTATGCTAAATTACTTTTGAGGACAAGGGTGTTCGATGTACGACCTCACTTGTCCTTTTATTATCGCTAAAAATTCAATTGGAGGAATAAAAAATGAAAATGGCAAAAAAAGTTTTGGTTGCCGTTCTTGCAGCAGTATTGGCTATCACCTGCTTTGCAGGCTGCTCAAAGGATGCACAGACAAATGCGCAGGCAAAGGTAAAAGTAATTGACATTGAGCTTTCAGATGAGGAATATGCACTCGGCGTTGACAAGAGCAATGCAGAGCTTCTTGAGAAGGCAAATGCGTTCATCAAGGAAATCAAGGAAAACGGTAAACTTGATGAAATCTGCAATCACTATTTCGGTGACGGTCAGCCTGTAGGCGTAACCTCAGCAACTGAGGATACATCAAAGGACCAGCTTGTTGTTGCTACAAACGCTGAGTTTGAGCCTTTTGAGTACAAGCAGGGCGACCAATTCTACGGAATTGATATGGAAATTGTTCAGGCTTTCGCAGAGAGTCTCGGCAAGGAGCTTGTAATCAAGGATATGAAGTTTGATGCGGTTGTTCTTTCTGTTCAGCAGCAGAAGGCTGATATTGCAGCTGCAGGTCTTACAGTAAATCCCGGTCGTGCAGAGCAGGTTAACTTTACAGAATCATACTATTCAGCTTCACAGAAGCTCATCGTTAAGGGTGACGACACCGCTTTTGATGCTTGTCAGACAAAGGAGGATGTTGACAAAATACTTAACGGTCTTGATGCTTCCGTAAAAATCGGCGGTCAGAATGGCACAACAGGTCAGTCTTATGTTCAGGGTGACGAGGAGTTCGGCTTTGCAGGTTTAAATGCTACATTCGTTGGTTATGATAACGGTTCACTCGCTGTACAGGATTTAATCAACGGCGGTGTTAACTATGTAATCATTGATGCTGCACCGGCTGCAGCAATCACAAATGCGATTAACGCAGTAGCTTAAATTCCAAATAAAAATGAATGCAAACAACCTCACCTCTATCAGGTGAGGCTGTTTTTTAACAGGTACAAATTATGAATTTTGCAAGTAAATTTGAAGTTTTCTGGGACTTTTTTATAAATAAAAACGGTTACAGTACAGTTTTACTGGGACTGAAAAACACAATGATCATTGCTATAACAGGTCTTATTATCGGTATTCTTTTAGGTACAATTATTGCTACAGTAAGAGTTGTACCCAAAAGCAATCCTTTTCTGACCGTGCTTGATAAACTGAGTCAGCTCTATGTAAGCCTGTTCAGAGGCACACCGATTGTTGTTCAGCTTCTGATTTTCTATTATGTTTTAATGCCGCTTTTAAATCTGCATATTAATTCAGTCGGTGTTGCTGTGGTTGTGTTCGGTATGAACTCAGGTGCTTACATATCTGAAATTATGCGTGCCGGAATACTTTCAGTTGATCCCGGTCAGATGGAGGGCGGACGCTCAGTCGGATTAAGCTATGGCACAACAATGCTTAAAATTGTAATTCCACAGGCAATAAAAAACATACTGCCTACACTTGGAAATGAATTCATTTCTCTTATCAAGGAAACATCTGTTGTAAGCTTTGTAGGTGCAACAGACCTTTATGTCGCTTTCAACAGAATAGGCTCAAACAGCTATGAATTTATGGTTCCTTATCTCGTTATGGCAATCATTTATATTGTACTTGTAGTATTTATATCTATGTTAATAAAAATCATGGAAAGGAGCCTGAGAAAAAGTGATAAAAGTTTGTAATTTAAAAAAGAGCTTTGGCGATAATCATGTATTAAAAGGCATTGATTACGAGGTTAATCAGGGTGAAAAAATCGTTGTTATCGGTCCGTCAGGCTCAGGTAAAAGTACATTTTTAAGATGCTTGAATCTTTTGGAAACACCCACTGAGGGTGAAATATGGTTTGAGGATAAGCTCATAACAGATAAAAAATGCGATGTAAATGAGATACGTCAGCATATGGGAATGGTTTTTCAGCACTTCAATCTTTTCAACAATTTAACGATTCAGAAAAACATTACCCTTGCTCCTGTGAACTTAAAGCTGAAAACAAAGGAAGAAGCTAATGAAGCTGCTCTCCGCCTGCTCAGATTAGTAGGACTTGAGGACAAGGCTGATGCTTACCCTTCACAACTTTCAGGCGGACAGAAGCAGAGAGCAGCTATTGTTCGTTCGCTGGCAATGAATCCTAAAGTTATGCTTTTTGACGAGCCTACATCTGCGTTGGACCCTGAAATGGTAGGCGAGGTTTTACAGGTTATGAAGGATCTTGCAGAGGACGGAATGACAATGGTTGTTGTTACACATGAAATGGGCTTTGCCCGTGAGGTTGCAGACCGTGTTCTATTCATGGCAGACGGATATGTTGTTGAAGATGCACCTCCTCAGGAATTATTCGGAGCACCTAAAGATCCCAGACTCCAGCAGTTCCTTAAAGCAGTATTATAAATTGACAATAAAAAATCCTGTTACACACTGAAACCGTGTAACAGGATTTTATTTTTTATTTAAGTATTATTGTTTACAGTCTTGTAATCAACATATTGCTGACCGGCCTCAGGTGCCTTTCCACCGTTTTTCGCTGCAAGCATTTCACTGACAGTAACAACCTGATAACCTTCTTCAATCAGCTTTGGAACAATCTTTTTAACCTGTCTCTTATACACATCTGACGCTGCCGACGACTAGTCGAGTGTAG
>UQVI01000152.1 GCA_900544515.1 uncultured Oscillospiraceae bacterium
ATGAATTAATGGCATATAACAACATTTTTATTATAATTAGGATTGATTTATTACAGTTAAGTGATGTATAATATAGTAATTGCAAAAGAAAGGAAAGAATGATGTTTATTGATTCTAATGAAAAATGTCCGGTCTGCGGTGAACATTTTACTGAAAATGATGATATCGTAATCTGTCCTCATTGCGGAACGCCGCACCACAGGGACTGTTATAATTCACTGGGACATTGTTTTAATGCTGATAAACATAATACCGATTTTGAATATAAAGGCTCTTCAGATACAAGTGACAGACCTGCTGATTATGATAATGAAGACAGTAATACTTCACAGCAGAGTAATTTCTGCGAGCATGATTCGGAAAAGAAAACATTTTGCTCAAACTGCGGCAAGGAGATAGATCCGTCAGCACCATTTTGCAGCAGTTGCGGAGAACGGCAGACGAATGCACAGTACCGAGAGTACAGTCCTGTTACCAACTTTGGATTTAACAATGTACCGCATAGCAGCTATGAAGATGATGAACGTACAGTTGAAGACAAAAGCATTCAGGATGTTGCTGCGGTTGTCAGAACGAACACTGCAAAATTTATACCTAAATTTATTAAGAACAAAAAGCTTTCCTGGAACTGGGCAGGCTTTATATTCGGACCGTACTATCTGTTTTTCAGAAAAATGTATAAGCAGGGCATAATATTTATGGCACTGAATCTTATTGCAAATCTTGTTATTAACGGAATTTTCTATGAAAATATAATGCAGTATTATACATTTTTCTATGATAAATTCAGCGTATTTTATGCTAACCCCACTCCGGAGTTTGCACAGCAGTTTTTACAACAGATTTCAGAAAAGCAGGCGCTTATAATGCCGGCACTTCTCGCAATCAGCGGTACTACTTTAATTATTCATATTATAACGGCACTGTTTTCCGACACGTTTTACAGGACAAAGGTTATCAATGTCCTTGATAAGGTTGAGGAAAATCTTGAGCAGGGCGCTTCATTTAATATGATGTCTCCGATGTTTGATGGTGCTTCTCTTTCACAATCGGATATGAAAGCTCTTTATTTGGGAAAGCTTGGCGGAACAAGCTTTATATCACCGGTTATGGCTTATTTTGCCCTGATTATAATTACAAATATAATCAGCAGAATTTTATAAGGGGAAATTTTATGAAGGTAAAAAAGGCGATTATTCCTGCGGCAGGAATGGGAACAAGAGTTCTTCCTGTATCAAAGGCGGTACCTAAGGAGATGCTCAACATAGTTGACAAGCCGGCAATTCAATATATTGTTGAGGAGGCTTTTGCATCAGGTATTGAAGACGTACTTATTATTACAAACAGAGGCAAGGGTGCTATTGAGGACCATTTTGACCATGCATTTGAGCTTGAAGCAAAGCTTGCGGGCAATGAAAGCAAAAAGAAAATCTATGACGATGTAATGCAGTGCTCAAATTTCGGTAATATCTATTTTATCCGTCAGAAGGAGACAAAGGGTCTCGGCCATGCAGTGCTTTGTGCAAAGAGCTTTGTTGGTGATGAACCGTTTGCTGTTCTTTACGGCGATGATGTTATTCTTTCTGAGACGCCTGTAACAAAACAGCTTTGTGATGCATATGAAAAATACGGTAAGGGTGCAGTAGGTGTTAAAGAGGTTTCGGATACGGCAATTACGAAGTATTGCTCACTGGCTGTTGAACCCATTGAGGATAACTGCTATAATTGTACGGATATGATTGAAAAGCCGTTGCCTGAAGAGATTATGTCAAATTATTCCATTCTCGGCAGAGTGGTAATGCCGCCTGAGATTTTTGATATTCTTGAAAAAACACCTCTCGGTGCAGGAAATGAGCTTCAACTTACAGATGCAATGAAAAAACTTTCCCGGACAAAGGGCGTTGTTGCCGTTGATTATGAGGGTACACGCTATGATATGGGCAACAAGTTCGGTATTCTTCAAGCAAATATTGAGGTCGGTTTAAAGCATCCTGAAACAAGAGATGAGCTTAAGGCATATCTTAAGGAAATTGCAAAGGAGTTAGACTAAATTATGATTAAAATAGAACGCACAAGCGTAATGAATTTTGACAATGCTATGCGCGGTGCAAGGAATCCTATGAACTCGTGGGGCAGATATGATTCCTCATTTGATGAAGAGGGCAATTTTGTTTTCGGTGAAAATGATCTGAGTCTTGCAAAGCGTCTCTGCTTTGCAGGCACTGACCACAGAAAATTTGTCAGAATGATATTTGTAAGTGTAGATGTTACTGCACCGATGTATTGGTGGAAGGAATATGATACCTATAAGGTAGGTACAGTTGCTAACTCTACATCCACAATGCATAAAATCACATCAAAATCATTTGAGCTTTCTGATTTCTCAGTTGACCATATGAATGAAGAGGGAATAGCAGCAATGGAAAAGCTGATTGAAACTCTTGAGGATCTGAGACTCAGATATATCGAAACAAAAGATAAGGCGCTTTGGTACACCATTATTCAGCTTCTGCCAAGCTCTTATAATCAGATGCGTACCTGTACGCTTAACTATGAAAATCTTTGCAGTATCTATTATGCAAGGCGTAATCATAAGCTGGCAGAGTGGCATACATATTGCGACTGGATTAAGGAATTGCCTTATTTTTCAGAATTATTTTTGCAGGAAGAAAAGGATTGATTAAATGTCTCAGTACTATTATAACCCATTCGGAAACAGCAGTGATGTAAATGAGGCAATGCAGAGGGAGTTATATAAACAGCAGAGAATAAAACAGGAAAAGCACGAAATCAGAATGATAAGCCTTTCTATGGGCTGTGCAATTGTTGCATATCTGGTTATTCAAACTCTTGTTTCGGGCTTGCTTACCACATTCGGTTTATATGATCTTTATATGAATAATTCTGTTTTTCAGTACAGCTTTACGATTATAGGTGTATCCTTTGCATCAGTTGCAGTGCCTTTTGGTGTAATGGCATTGGTGAATAAAAAAAGATATACTGCTCCGGTTATACCGAATAAGCGGCTTAAGGCATCAAAAGCCTTTACCTGGATATGCTTCGGTATGGTCTGCTGCTGTGCTGCACAGATTGCAGTATCACTTATTGTGGCAATTTTTCAGGAGTTGTTTCATCTTGAGCTAAAGTCCGGCGAGGTGAACGAGCCTAATTCAGTATGGGCTTGTATTATGTGTATGATCGGTCTTGCAATTATTCCTGCAATATGTGAGGAATTTGCAATGAGATGCTGTTCGCTTCAGCTGTTGAAAAAATACGGAAAAGGCTTTGGCGTTGTAGCAGTAAGCATTGTTTTCGGACTTCTTCACGGTAATGTAGTTCAGTTTATTTTTGCATTTGCAATCGGTCTTGTACTCGGATTTATTACTGTGAGAACGGACAGTATTGTTCCTGCAGTTTTCATTCATGCACTGAATAATGGTATGTCGGTTGTTCAGCTGTCGGTTAAATATTTTGCCGGTGAAAAGGTTTCAACCTATGCGGTTTCGGCAATCTATATTTTCTGGACAATAGCAGGTATTATAGCAGGTATATATCTTCTGATAAAGAAAGAGCTCATAAAAAAGGATAAAAGTGATATCAGTGTTTTGACCAACGGACAGAAGTTTACTGCGTTTCTGTTTCCTTTTATGATTATTCCGTTTGCAATATTAATTGTTCTTACAGCATTGACGGTTAGTAAAATCTGACATGAATCCTATTTTTATGGAGCGGGCAATTGCGCTTGCTGAAATTAGTGCCCTTGAGGGTGAGGTGCCTGTGGGTGCGGTTGTTGTTAAGGACAATCAAATTGTAGGCGAGGGAAGAAACCGCCGTGAGCTTGGAAAAAATGCTCTCTATCATGCTGAGCTTGAGGCAATTGACAACGCCTGTAAAAAGCTTGGTGGTTGGAGATTGTGGCAGTGTGATTTGTACGTCACCCTTGAACCCTGTCCGATGTGTGCCGGTGCGATTATCAATGCAAGGATAAAAAGAGTTTTCTTTGGAGCTTACGACAAAAAGGCAGGTTCTTTCGGCTCGGTTGCTGATTTTAATGCAATTGCCTATAATCATAAGCCTGAGATCATATCAGGTATAATGGAGGACACCTGTTCCTCTATGCTGACTGATTTTTTTAAAAATTTAAGACGGAATAAGTAATGATAAAAGGCTGTATCTGATTTTAGCTGAGGTACGGTAACGAAGTATTGGTTTTTCGCAGAAATTGCCTG
>UQVI01000153.1 GCA_900544515.1 uncultured Oscillospiraceae bacterium
GGCAGATATAATGTTATTTCCGTTTCTGCACAGAGAATAGCGGTGGATATGAATACTGCATCCTATGTGATGAAAACAGCATTTACCTTTAACGATGAAATTGAGGTGGTTTAATGAATAATGATGATATGGATGTTACGGAGAGAATAAGTGAGATCATCAGGCTTGACAGAAAAAGATATGATAAAAGTGACGGAGAGGAATTATGAAGCTGAAATATAAGAGTTTTGAATTCCCCTCAAATCCTGAAAAAATAGAAATTTTATCCTCAACAAACTACAGTAGCAGTGCGGTTCCGGATAAAAACAGTGCGGTGCAGAATGTGTCTGTCAATCCTGTGATTGTTAAGGGCAGCGGAGAGTTTTACGGAAATACCGGCGAGGAGTCTGCTGCCCTCATTCAGAATATGCTCAGAGATAAAAGGTCAGGTTGGCTGATGCTTCCTTTTTCTGTTCCTGTTAAAGCCTTTTTTACGGCATTTGAATTTTGTAAGAACAGCAGTAAAAACGCTGTTTCCTATTCTTTTGAATTTACAGAGGACTGTTCAGGAAGAATGGCAGAAAGGGATTTTAAATATACATTGGCAAAAGCAGGTGAAAATGCCTTTGAAATTGCAAACAGGTGTGATATTTCAGTGAATGATATAATGCTATTCAATGATTTTAAAACGCCTTTTGATATAAAAGAGGGGGACAGGGTGGTGCTCAGATGAGAATGGAAATATGGACAATTGATTCAGAAAAATACTGCCCTGTGGATATCACGGAAATATGCTTTACACAAAGTGCAGGCATTGCCTGTGACAGTCTCAGCGTGAACTTTAAGAGTACAGGGTTAATTCAGGAAATTACGGAGGTTAAAGCTTTTGACAATGGAGAACTTATTTTTAACGGATACTGTGATCAGCAGAGAATCTGCGAGTGTGACAAGGGATTTGAAATCAGTATTTTTGCCAGATCGTCAGCATCACTTTTAACGGATAACGAGGCTGAGCCGTTTACATATAATATGCCATCGGCTAAGCAGCTGTGGTTTACATTTGCAAAGGATTTCGGATTCAAATGTGCTTTGCCGGATATACAGGGTAATGAGAAATATGAGATAGCAAAGGGTACTTCGTGCTACGGTGCAATAAGTCAGTTTGTATCACTGACAACAGGTGATGATATACGTGTTACACCGCAGAACAGTATCACGGTGCTGCGTAAGAGCGAGAATATAAAAAGTCTGAATTCCTATAATATCCTGTCTGCACAGGCTGTTATGAACAGGAGTGAGCCATTTTCCGAAATCTGTTTTAAGAAAAACGCATCATCAGCAGGGTATAAACTGCATACCTGTGCAGGTGTGAAAAAGGATATGAAGCTGATTGACAGAAAACAGTATATAAACCTGAATTCCCTTCCACAGTGGCAGAGAGAATATACGGTTACTAAAAAGCTTAAGGATTCTTATAAAGATTATAAAATTCTTGAGGTTGTTGTTTCAGGCTTTGTTAAAGACAGAATGTATCAGCGCTTTTCCTATAAATCGGTAATCGGTGATTATAGTGACTACCTTTTAACGGAAAAGAAATATATATACGATAAAAATGCAGAGCGTACAAAATTAGTTCTGAAAAAGGATATGGATATAAAGGAGGTAACATATGTGGATTAGCAGACAGTTTACTGAAAAGCAGGAGGAGTCCCTTATAAGACCCGGTATGAGCACGCTCAACAGTGACGGAAAAGTAGAGGCTGTGTCCACAGGGGCAGAAAGAGATGTCAGTATTTATTCGGACTACGGCTACTGCTACTCTCTGCCGTCAGGAACGGAGATGCTTATTTCAAACTGCTCAGGACAGCAGGCGGCTATAGGAACTCTTTTAAGCAGTAAGGAACTTAAAAGCGGTGAGATAAAAATCACGGCAGGCTCAGGTGCGTATGTTTATCTCAAGGATAATGGCTCGGTTATCATTAACGGACTTGAAATTGATAAAAACGGGGTGATAGCAAGTGAATGATGTACATAAGCCGTCAGATACTGTTCTGGCAGACTGCATTACGGCACTTATTTGTCCGATGGGTGAATTTTATCCAAACAAGAATTACGGCAGCGGAATAAAGTATATTACGCAGAACACCAATGAAAAAGAAATGCTCTGTTATGCAAGACAGGCACTTAACAGTATGGACGGCGTATATGTTAAAAACGCAAAAATACAGGATAAAAGTATCCTGTTTTCAATTATGATTAATGATGAGGAAAGGCAGGCGGTAATAGCTGTTGAATAAAAAATATGATGAAATACTTGAAGATATGAAAAATACATATTTCAATGAATGCGGTGAAAGGCTGAATTCAGATTCACAAATTTTAAAACGTTTTGAGGCAGTGGCAAGCGAGCTTTTTGCACTCTCCTGTTACGGAGACTTTATATTCAGGCAGGCCTTTATACAGACCGCAGCTAAGGAAAATCTGGACAGGCATGGTGCGGTGAGAGATTGTATCCGAAAAACGGCATCACCGGCACAGGGAGAGCTTACGTTTTATATTGATGAGCCGGTTGAGGAAAAAATTATTGTCAAGGAAAATACAGTGTGTTCAGTTGAAAAATCACCGTATCTGCAGTATTTTGTTACTGAAGGCGGTGCGATTGAAGTCGGCAGAACAAGTGTGACCCTGCCTGCGCAGGCAATGGGGACAGGTGTGGACTATAATGTGGATAAGGATAGAGTCACTGTTATGGTAAACGCCCCTGTGGGTATCAGCCGAGTGAGTAACAATACAGCTTTTACAGGAGGATATGATGAGGAGAGTGATACCTCTTACCGTGAAAGGATAATGCAGCACTATTCCATTGTGCCGAATGGAGTGAATGCACAGTCAGTCGCTAACGCAGTTATGCAGCTTGATTTTGTTACCGACTGTTATATTCCTCAGGCACAGAATGCAGGCGAAATAACGGTTATCGTAGCGACAAAGAATAATACAATCACGATTCCTCAGATTTTTGAAATTAAAAATTCTGTAGGAATCAGTGAAATTACAGGAGCTGAGGTACAACCTTATCTGGCACAAAAACAGAATTTTTCATTGACCGTCGAGGCGAATATCCGTTCAGGCTTTGATAAAGAGAAGATGAAAGGTATCCTTGAAAATGAAATAAGAGAAATTTGCTCTGTGCATAAAATCGGCAGAGCGTTACCGCTGAATACCATTTCAAAAAGACTGGTTTCAATTGACGGTATCAGCAGCTTTAATATTTATTCAAATGATGCCTTGGGGGATGTTATTCCTTGTGACAGTAAGTGCTATCTTAATTTGAACAGCTTGGCGGTGAACTGCTTTGATGAATGAAACGATATATAAAAGACTGTCAAATCTTTATGAAAAGCTTGGAATTTCTCATCCAAAGAGCTCAGCGGAGAGAGGTGAGCTATTAGCTTATAGTAATGCAATAGGCGATTTGTATGATGAATATGATTCCTGTTTTTGCCAGATATTTGCAGATACGGCAACAGGGTATGGATTATCACTGTTTTGTGAGCTGTTTGGTATTGACAGCAGTCTTGGAGATGATGAAAAAAGAATTCGGATTGCAGAAAGCATGGGCAGAATATTTGGGTTAAGCTCTCTTACGGATATAGAAAAGGTGGTTGAGGAATTAGGTGATGATTTTTCTGTTTCCTGCAAAGATTTTAATATGGTTATCATCGGAACGATAGATCATTCAGCAGATGTACTTACAAGACTCGGAAAAATTATTGAGAATTACTTACCGCCTTGTACGGTAGTGAAATTCTGTTCAGACGGTTTGGATTTTGACAACTGGGATTCGTCATCGTATCTGTTTAAAAATTATGATAATTTTAATCTTAGCTTCGATATACTTGATACATTAAGGAGGACAAATGAGCAGTACAAATAAAACTGAAAAATTAGGACTGAACAGCTGGATTGGCTCTGACAAGCCTAAGAGAATTGATTTTAATACAGACAACGAAATTATCGACAGAGCCGTTTCACAGCATACGGAGGATACTGTTGTTCATATAAATGCAGAAGAAAGAGAAAGATGGAATAACTATATGTTCACCGGTATGTATTACGGTGATGGTTCAACAACTGTCTCTTATACACATCTGACGCTGCCGACGACTAGTCGAGTGTAGA
>UQVI01000154.1 GCA_900544515.1 uncultured Oscillospiraceae bacterium
CGAGATTCGCCTTAGTCTCGTGGGCTCGGAGATGTGTATAAGAGACAGGCATAAACTTCCGATAAAAATCAGTCTGCTTATTTCTTGCAATGTTCACTTTATATTTTTCATCCAAAACCACATAATTTCTCTCATACTCTGTTACATAATTAAAATTAATAATATAGCTTTTATGAGGGGATATAAAAATTGTGCTTGTTAAATTATCTCGCCAGAAACTGATGTGATGATCAGAATGATATTCCTTCGCCTTTGTTACAATTCTTGTTTTTCTTTTTTCAATTTCAACAAATATTATATCCTGAACTGAGATACGCTCCATAATCTTTTGATCCTTCAGATAAAAGTTTATTGATGAATGATCAATTCTTTTGATTGCATCACTAAGCCCCCTATAAAACCGCTGTGAATCAAGAGGCTTTTCAAAAAATCTTACGGCATTGAGATTTAATGCATCATCAAGATATTTTCTGTGCGCTGTAACGTAGATAAGAATAATATGAGGATTTCTTTTTCTCAGTTCCTCCCCAAGTTTAATTCCATTCATATTATCCATTTCAATATCAAGAACAGCGATATCAAATTTTATATCGCAGGAAAGTATATCCGAAGAATCAGTAAATATACTTTTTTCAAAATCAATATTGTTTTCTGCCGAAAAGATATCCAAATGCTTAACGATATTATCAATATATATTTGTTCGTCGTCACATATTGCTATTTTCATATTTAATTCCTTTGCTTTCTACATACAAAAATATAACGAAGATAAAATGCCATAAGGAATGTTAAAAAACAATCGTTACGGCATCTCTATTAAAACAGATGTGCTTGGCTATTTCATTTTTATTGTATTTCCCAAGTCCTCCAGCTCGTGGAACACAGGTCGTTCATAGCCTGTTTGATTCGGTGTATGGAAGGTGAGCATCAATTTATTCTCTGCTTTAAAAATCATTCCGTGACCGCCGTCATTGGCAATCAGAGGAGGCAGATGAATGAAATTTCCGTCAATATCACCGTTATCCGATTTGGCAATACACTGCGCGTATTTATGGTTAATAAAGGTTGACCATATAAGAAGCAGGTCTCCGTCCTTTGTTCTGTACATAAAAGGCCCGTCGGTTATATAATGCTCCCCCTCCGGTTTGACATCAGCCCATTCAGGTGAAGAACCTGAAAAAAGCAATACAGGCTCACTGACAGCTCTTTTCAAATCATCACTAAGCTTAACATAACAAATTGTACCATCAATAATCTGTGTATGCTCGTGACAGAACACAAGGTATGGCTCACCCTGCTTATTAACATAAAGTGTACCATCCAAACACTCCCAATCAATAGGTGTAACGGTACCGTCTGAATAAACCTCAAACGGACCTGACGGAGTATCAGACTTTAAAATAAATACACCCCTCAAGCCATTCTCCCTTGTAAAGGTTGCAAACATATAAAAGCTGTCTTTGTACTTATGCACCTCAGGCGCCCAGTTAACCTCACGGTTAAATCCGTTTTTTTCAGAATCGAAACAGATTACAGGCTCGCTCCACTGCTCCAGATCCCTTGATGTATAAACATCAAATCCACCTACATTTTTACCGAAGTTCTTTGCTCTGGTGCCATAAAGATAGTATGTATCCCCATCTTTTAAAACAAACGGATCTCGTATATTCATTTCACTTAGCTTCATAGCGGCAACCTCAAAAGTTAGTTTTAATTATTTTTTCCGTAAGCTCTGCTGTGGGAAAATCAACGTAAATCATACCATAATAATTCTTACTGTCAAGAGGATAATCAATAAAATGCGGATTAATATATTTTGAATTATTATACGGACCCTTGAGCCCCCCTGCTGTTGACAGATAGTTGATGATATATGTGCCGTTAAACGGTTTCATTGTGTCCAGAAAAGGCTTTATACAATCATTCCATCGAGGAACAGGCTTATATTTATATCTGTCCTGAACAATGAAAGTGACCTCATTCTTACCGCCTGTTTTCAGTGTAAGAGGTTCAGGCACAGCCGTATCCTGCTCCACCCATTTTGAAAAATCTATGCCGCTGTTCCTGTCATTATACTCTTCCCTGTCTGCCATTTTGCATCGACGGATGAGTACAATTTTTCCGCGACATTCACAAAGGGCAGGCACTCTGTTTTCAAGATACCACCTGTCCTGATCTGATTTAATATAGGTATTATAAAGAATATCAAAGCATTTTTCCATTTCCTTGCCACTGTCGTTCTTAAACTGAAACACAATTGTCTCACTGGGATTTTCATCAAGAAAGTGATAGCAATGCTTCAGTACATCCTCCATATCCATCCAGGCAGAAAAATGGCTGGGCTTTACAAACGCTTTTGTAAACGCGTGTACCATTTTTAATCTGTCGCCCTTTGATTTGACTCTGATATCAAGTCCGCGTACACCGAGACAAAGCTGTTCATAGATATTCCTGTCCTGGCATCTTGCTAAATGAGAGAGCTGAACATACTGTGTCACACAGTCGTGCGTGCCCACTAAATTCAGACTGAGCAGGTCTCTGTTATCGTCAATATTTTCCATCCATTTTCTAAGGTTTATCTTTTCCGAATTCATCTTTATCACCAAATTTAATATAACATTTTTAGTTATAAATAGCAATTGAAAATATCTGTATTCTATTCTATAATTATAGTATATATTTTCTGTTCGGAGGTGCTTATGCTTATATTCAGCACAAAAGGCAGAATAACCACTGCCAACGACAAAACAAATCTCATACATAAATTTGATGTACCCGCAAACATAAAAGCTTTAAAAATAAAATATCACTATTCCCCAAAAACGCTTGAAGACAGAGAAAAGGCCGTTATTTCCATAAGAAACTGCTTTGAAAAATATAACGAAACTCTAATTGGCAGACCGGCGGATTATCTGCCTGTGAAAAATCTTGTTACGCTATCGCTCGACAGCTGCGGTATTTACAGAGGTGCCGCACACCGTCAGGATGATACACAGGAGCACATTATCAGCAGAGATCATGCATCACCGGGATTTATAAAGGGCGAAATCACGGAAGGTGAATGGGATATTGTTTTGAACGTTCACAGTGTTTCCTGTGATGTTGACTATACTATTGAAATTGAAGGAGAAACTGAATAATGAGTTATCTTCCATGTGAGCTGCATTGCCACACAATACATTCAGACGGTGCATTTCAGGTAAAGGAACTGCTGGAATGTGCAAAAGCAGATCATCTTTCATTAATTGCACTGACGGATCACAATACTTTTTCAGGACATTCGGAGCTTAACGACAGTATACTGCCGAGCATACGAGGAATTGAATGGACCACATATTTTGGACATATGCTGGTTTTAGGTGCTAAAAAATTTGTGGACTGGCGTGACGCAGTTCCTGATAATATTGATGAAAAAATAAAAGAGGTTAAGGCGGCGGGCGGCATTGTCGGCATTGCACATCCGTTTCAGATGGGTTCACCTATATGCACAGGCGGCAGATGGGAATTCAATGTTAAAAACTGGAACAACGTTGACTATATGGAAATATGGCACGAGGATCTGACAAGAATCACAAGTGAAAACACCAAATCCCTTGAGCTTTGGACATCACTTCTTGATAAAGGATACCGAATTGCCGCCTCCTATGGCAGAGATTGGCACAGACCTGAAAACGGCGGACACTACGGCTGCACATACATAGATATTGACGGTGATGTAAACGAGCAGCAGGCAATACGTGCAATTCGTATGGGAAAGACAGTTGTTTCAACAGGTGTGAAGTTCTTCTTTAATCTTCACAGATACGCCAATACCTATTCAATCGGTGATACTGTAAAAAAAGGCACATACACCTTCAGCTTTTTTACGGATATTCACTCCCGTGAAAAGAATGCAGGCGAAGAGGCTGTAAAATACAAAACCATAAGAATCGTTACAAACGGCGGTAAAATCGTGCTTGAAACCAGATTTGACGAGCGTCACGTAAGATTGAACCTTGAAAGAGGTCACTGGTACAGAGCAGAGCTCTGGGGAAGTGTTGATACAGAAAATCAGATACTGGCAATAACATCACCTGTTTACTGTGAATAGTCAAACATCGTTGACTTTTATTTGGCTAACGTAAAAAACATTGAAAAATTTAACATAGATTTAACAT
>UQVI01000155.1 GCA_900544515.1 uncultured Oscillospiraceae bacterium
CTACAAGGTGACAAAGTTCAACGGAAAGAACTACAACATCTATTCCCCTTGGTGTGCAACCAAAGCAGTAACAACAAAAAGATAAATATATATAAATCACAGTCGGTATATTTTATCGGCTGTGTTTTTATATAGATAAGCTTATAATTTATATTGACTGTTTGAATAAATTGGGATATTATTATAGGTGATAGTGTGAAACGCACACTATCAAGATTATATTGCCCTCAAAATTTGCCTATGGCATAATTTTGAGATGGCTGTAATCGCCATTAACACCTTGTCAGGCTACACAGGGTTTTAATGAGTTTAATGAGTTTTTGTAGCCTGAAAGGCTATGGCGATTAATATGAAAAAGATACTTGTACTGAATGGTCCTAATTTGAATATGACAGGGATAAGAAAAAAGAATGTTTACGGCGGAGAAACGCTTAAGCAGATTAATGATGAGCTTAAGCTGTATGGCAAAGCCAATGGCGCTAAAGTCACCTTTTACCAGTCAAATCACGAGGGCGATATTATTGATGTTATTCACGAGAGCAAGGATGAATTTGACGGCGTTGTAATCAATGCAGGTGCATATACGCATTATTCCTATGCGATAAGGGATGCTATTGAAGCTGTCCAGGAATTCACTCCTTATGTTGAAGTTCATATGTCAGATATTCATAAAAGAGAGGATTTTCGTAAAATTTCCGTTATAACTGACGTTTGTGTTAAACAAATCAGCGGATTTGGTAAAGATAGCTACAAAATGGGTATTGATTTATTGCTGGAAATAATATAAAATAGATAAGTAAATATATTACAAATAGATTATCAGTTATCTTGGAGGTATAAATTATGGTAACAGCAGGTGATTTCAGAAACGGTGTTACATTTGAAGAGGACGGCAACGTATTGCAGGTTATTGAGTTCCAGCACGTTAAGCCAGGCAAGGGTGCTGCCTTTGTAAGAACAAAGACAAAGAATGTTATTACAGGTGCAGTTACGGAAAAGAGCTACAACCCGTCAGCGAAGTTCCCGACTGCATTTATTGAAAGAAGAGAAATGGCTTATTCTTACAGTGACGACGGTCTCTACTATTTTATGGATAATGAGACCTTTGATATGGTTCCGGTTTCTGAGTCAGATCTTTCAGACAACTTTAAGTACGTAAAGGAGAACGAGGTTTGCCGTATCCTTTCTTACAAGGGTAAGGTATTCGGCGTTGAGCCGCCAACCTTCGTAACTCTTGAGGTTACTGAGACAGAGCCGGGTCTTAAGGGCAACACTGCTACAAATACACTTAAGCCTGCAAAGGTTGAAACAGGTGCTGAAATTCGTGTTCCTCTCTTCATCAATGAAGGTGATATGATCAGAATTGATACAAGAACCTGTGAATATATGGAAAGAGCATAATTTAAAGTTATAATAAAATTAAGGAGTTTTATTTATGGAAACAACTGAAAGCTTAGGCTATCTTAAGGGACTGCTTGACGGTCTTGATTTAGATGATAACAAAAAAGAGACAAAGGTATTCAAGGCAATTGTTGATGTTCTATCAAATCTTGCTGAGGATGTTGATGATATGACTGAGGGTATGGAGATGCTTGCAGAGCAGATTGATGCGATTGACGAGGATCTTGCCGATGTTGAAGATTATCTTGTTGACGATGACTTTGACTGCGACTGTGATTGTGATGATTGCTGTGACTGCGATGATGAATATCAGGAGTTTGAGGTTGAATGTCCTCTTTGCGGTGCAGAGATTACTGTTGACGAGGATACAGTTCTTAACGGTACTATTCCTTGCCCTAACTGCGGCGAAATGCTTGAGTTTGAGGTTGAGTGCGATTGTGAGGATGATGACGAGGAATAATTATTTGTTCCAATACGTCAAAGAAAGAGGGTAGTTGTTATCAAAAAAGTATTTGCGATTTTACTGTCAGCTATTGTTATTTTGACTGTGTTTACTGCATGCTCAGGTGATAAGAAGCCTGAAACCCCTTCGGGTACAACCTCACAGATTGCAACCGAAGAGGCTAAGATTAAAGAGGCTGACGCAGCAAAATATATTGAAAATTCGTATACTGCAGCGGAACTCGGTCTTGATAAAGTGGACAGAGATTATTCCTTTATGGTATCATCAAACGGTGTTGATATTGACGGTGATAAGTACGTAAAAGTTGTTGCAAATATTATTGTTAAAAATAATGTTACAACTGAAGACGGTAAGGACACCTTCTCTATGGAAACAATCGGTGAGTATTATATTTCTTTTGACGGTAAAAAAATACTGAAAAAGAATATGGATACAAACGAGTATGAAAAGCTTGAAAACAGATATGCCGATTATCAGAAAAAGGCGGCTGAAACCGAGTCTCATACCCACGCTGATAGCGAAACAACAAAAGCGAAATAATTATAAATAAAATGATGTAAAAAGGTTGACGTTTGTCAGCCTTTTTGTTTTAATATAATTAGTTAAAGAAGTATTTTTTTGGGAGGGGTTATATGAGTGAAAGCAAAGAAATAAGATATGTCGGTGTTAAAGAAAATCTGGCATACGGCTTTGCTAATGCTGGTCAGGTTTTCGGATATAATCTAGTTGCTGGCGGATATCTTTCATTGTTTTTTACAAAGGTTTTCGGAATACCTGAAACAGCAGTAGCAACAATGATTATTGTACTTGGCATATGGGATACAATCAATGATCCGATTATGGGCGGTCTGATTGATAAAACAAGAACACGTTACGGTAAGCTGAGACCTTATCTTCTTTTTGTTCCCATTCCGCTGTCAATTGCAACGATTATGCTTTTTGCAGGACCGGAGATTCTGGCAGATGCGAAAACAACAACAGTAAAAATCGTATATATGTACATATCGTATTTTATATGGGAATTTTTCTACACTATAGGCGATGTTCCTTTCTGGGGTATGAGCACAGCTATTTCACCGTCTCCGTCAGACAGGACAAGAGCAATTTCGAGTGCAAGATTGATTTCAAGCATCTTGGGTGGTCTGGCAACGCCGTTGCTTGTTATTATGATGGATCTTTCCAATAACGGTGTATGGAATATCACTCTGTCACAGGATTTCCTTATCTTAGCTATTATTGCGGCAGTTATGCTTTTGTGTCTGTTTTCTCTTGCCGGAAGAAAAACGAAGGAAAGAGTTGTTCAGTCCGTAAAAGAGCCGTCCGTTCTTGAGGGCTTTAAGGTTATGTTTAAAAATAAGCCTCTGATGCTTATCATTGTCGGTAATGTGATTGGTGCTTTAGCAGGACTTGCAGGTGTATTCCAGACATACTATTATTCTGAGGTGCTTAATCTTAATTCGGCTGTTTTGTGGATAAATTTGCCTGGAACAATCTTTGGATTTTTAACTTATTTGTTAATACCAAAGGTTAAGAAAAAGCTTGATAATCGACGTATTGTGATGCTCAATATCATCTGTCGTTTTGTTGTCGGAACACTGGTATTTGTCTGCGGACTTAAGTTTTATAATTCAAACATTCTTGTTATTTCAATATTGCTGATGATACAGAACTTTGTATTCAGCTTTTTCAATACTATCAATATGGTTATTCCAACTGAAATGATTGGTGATACCGTTGATTATATGGAATGGAAAACAGGTGAGAGAAATGAGGGCGTAAGCTTCTCTGTTCTTACCTTTGTAGGAAAACTGACAGGCTCTATTTCAACCTCACTGGGAACCGCACTTCTGCCGATTATAGGTCTGACCTTTACAAGAAATGCAGCAGGCGAGCAGATAACGGTTAAGGGTGATCATACAGATTTATGGGTGTGGGCGCTTTACACCTGCGTTCCTTATATACTTGGTCTGTTTTCAATTATTCCGTATATTTTCTATGATCTTACAGGTGATAAGCTTGAAAAGATCAGATCAGATATGAAAATCCGCCGTGAAAAACTATCAAAAGAGGTTTCGGGAGGTGCAGCAAATGAAGAATAATACCTGTCCGAAATGTGGCAAAAAGCTTGGTACTTTTTATATGAAGGATAGCTGTCCGTTTTGCGGTGTGAATCTTCTATATTATAATCTTGATGAAAATTTAAAGGCTGATGCTGCACAGGCACAGAAAGAGGTTGATGCGGTTAATAGCTGTCTCTTATACACATCTCCGAGCCCACGAG
>UQVI01000156.1 GCA_900544515.1 uncultured Oscillospiraceae bacterium
CTCGACTAGTCGTCGGCAGCGTCAGATGTGTATAAGAGACAGGAGCAAATCTGATTAACAATGGCATTAATTAAAGAAGAAATTTTCGGAATAGCAAGAAAAATTGTATCAAATATGACCTCTGAAAGCTGGGAAACGATCCCACATGGTGTAGTGACGTATGACGCTGACGTAACAGAGCTTTTCCGTGAATGCAAAAAGCTGAATTCCGATTGCACAGATAAAACAAATAAAATCACAATAAACACAGTAATGATTAAAATACTTTGTGAAGGTCTTAAGGCTGCACCTAAGATGAACTCACACTTGTTTTTCAACAGAAAACTTGTAAGAGGCACATTAAAATATTTTGACCACATTGATGTATCTATGCCTATGATTCTTCCAAGCGGAGAAATGATGACTGTCAATATGCACGATATGGGCAACAAAACACTCAGCGAAATGACAGCTGCAATTAATGATACTGCACGCCGCGCAAAAAATTCAGATATGAACGAGGTTATGTTTGAGGTATCTCTTGACAATACCTTAACAGGTCTTAAAGAAGGTAAAGTAATTCAGGCAATCCGCAGACTTTACGGCTCAAAAATGCCGGGTAAACACAAAGTGCATACCCTTTCAGGAGATAAGAAAAAACAATATTATTCCATTCCTGTCTCTGACAGACTCACAAAACACGATATTGAACAAGGCACAACAACTATATCAAACTTAGGCTCTGTTTATCGTGATCACAAAGGTACATGTACTCTGCTTGAAATTATTCCGCCGCAGACAACAGCATTTGCAATTGACTCTGCACAGAAAAGAGCAACAGTAGTTACAGATGAAAACGGCAAGGACAGTATTGATGTAAGGCTTATTATGCCGATTACAATTGCAATTGACCATAGAGCTCTCGATTACGGCGATGTAGTTCCGTTTATGAGAAAGCTTGACGAAATCTTCGAAAATCCTTCCGTTATTCAGAGCTGGAAGTAATTTAATAGCATCAAAAAAGTGAGAACACGGATTCTCACTTTTTTTGATGCTAACTTTTTTATAAAAATAAAAAAATCCCAATACGTATATAGTATTGGGATCTTCAGTTATTTAATTTTATTATCTTAGTACATTGGACAAACCTCAAATAAATTTTAAAATACATTTTTGCTAATGAACTTAGCTTTTACTCAGTACATTGGATTTCACCTTAAATTTATTCTTTTATGGTTTTCAGCCACAAGTTATCCGCAGGCAGATAACCGAAAAATTATATATATAAAGTTATTAAGTTGTTACTGCACTCAATTGTAAATACCAACCCTGCTAAATAAACTTATACTGACTTCATAAAGCTGATATCCGTCGGTAATTCCGTTTTACCGCTGACGATACCTCACAATCCGTTATTCTTATCGGCTTACAATCTGAGTGCTTGTCTGACCTGGTTCAAGCTCCATCGGACAAGCCTCCTTTACTTAAATTGAACAAGTGTTTCTCTATCTATAAACCTTTAACTACATCCTAAAGGTTATCTCCTTTGTTCAACTAAATAATAGCACTACTTTTGGTATTTGTCAATAGTTTTTTTAAACATTTTTATATTTTATTTGTATCATTTTTACAATCGTTTTTTTACAATTAATTACTATTGACGAACGGTCAATAAAACTATATAATAATAATCACAAAGGAAAGGCGTGATAACAATGGCTAATGAAGAAGAATTCTACGAACCTGATATCATCAGCGTTAATGATGAGGATGGAAACGAAATTTTATTTGAGCTTCTGGAAAGATATGAAACCGATGACGATGTTTATGTAGCAATCACCCGTTACTATGAAACTGACGAAGAAATCGTTGAAGGTGATTACGAGGTAATTATCTTAAAAGTAGTTAATGATGACGGCGAAGAATACCTTGCAGAAATTGAGGATGAAATGGAATTTGAACAGATTTCAGATATTCTTATGGCAAAGGTTGAAGAAAAGTACGAAGTTGAATACTTCGAACCGGAACAGTAAATACTATTAACAATCTGCCCTTCTCGACAACCTCAGGCTTTAGTAACCCGAACACGTTTTTTAAGGGATTTATCTTCCGTGAAACGGGAATGCAGACCTCCCTATTATACACAGGACGTTGGGAGCACAAAGTGATCGGAGTAAAACCCACCTGCTTGAGATGCAGGTTATTCTCAGCTTGAGGCGGCTGGGTGGATTCAATAAAAATGAAGCGTTACAGATAATCTGTAACGCTTTTTATTATGTCAAATAGATTCTGTTTCCGTCGGAATCATACAGCTCACCGTCTTTGTTCCACTGTGCTGTTATACCTAAAAGATAGGAATGCTCGCTGCCGTCATGAAAAATCATATGATCAAGTGTGCCGCTGTATGCATCACGCTGCACAAAATAGCCATCCTTATCCACATAGCAGTTAAGATAATCATATTCTTCATTTGTTTGGGCATCAATAAAGCCGCTGTTAAAATCATCCTTATAATAAACATTCCCCTGCCGATCATAGAATTTCACTTTCTGATTAAAAAAATAAGGATTGCTTTCCCTGTCATATTTAATAATATCATAATGTTCAGTAAGCATAGGGTCAGAATTATTCATAGTCATAGTGCCGGCAACACCACTTGCAGCAAGTGTAATTACAGCAATTACACTTAACACTTTAGCTGAGGAAATAAGCTTAGAGGAATTTTCAGGTATATCATCAGCCTGTGAAAGCTTTTTCCTTTTACATCCGTAAACAATTCCTGCAATAATCGGAAAGAAAAAGGAAGATATTACATATGCATCTTTCTTTTTAATGCCTCTTGCAGTGCAGTCCTTCAAAACCGCAAAAGCCGTTAAAATATGAAAAACAATCAGCAATATAATATTAAAAGAAAAATCCATTATAACACCCCCTAAGGGAATTATAATGGATTTACAATATTTAGTCAATCGGCAATTATTCGCCTCTCATTTCAAGGAGTTTTGCCTTGCCCTCGAATGAAGCCTTTGAAAGCTTGATTGAATCGAAGATAGCTGATTCGATATCATCAGGAGTACAGCCAAGCTCTTTACAATCATCGGTAGGAATAAATAAATTCATACCCATAATATCTGCAAGACCAACAGGATCAATACCGCTGTCAACGTTACGCTTAGCATAATCCTTTCTCATAACAAGACCGAATGCCTGGAATGTCCACTTTGGAACGTCAACAATCTTTCTGTCAGGAATGCCATCCATAGCGCGATAAACGATTTTTAGGAACTCTCTCCAAGTCATATTGTAGCAGGAAATACCATATGCTCTTGCACCCTCAACCTGCTCAGCAGCACCAACAATTGCCTCACCAACCTGACGAACAGTAAGCATTGCTGTACCGCCTGCAGGATACATTGTAAAAGGCATTTTCTCAAATCTCTGAAGCTGTTCAATGAGGATTACCCATACAGGACGACGGCCCGGCTGGGTACCGAAGATATATGGAAGCTCAAGAACAGCAACACCCATATTCTCATCAGCATACTTGAAAGCAACCTCCTCCTGGTCAACACGTGAACGGATATAAGGGTGCTTATCGCAAAGATTCATCTCAGGCTTCTGCTTAGCGAGCCAAGCGAAATATGAGCCGAGAACAACGCATTTCTTAACGCCGCATTTCTTTGCCATAGCAAGACAGCGGTCAACCGGATCAATGTTGAATTTTTTGTAAGCCTCATAAACAGGAGCAGGAAATTCAACTCTTTCATCAACACCTGCAGCATAAACAAATGCATCCATGCCTGTCATTGCTTTTTCAAGCTCTTCATCAGTAAGTTCAAGGAAATTACCGAACTCAATTTCCATTTCCTCAGGAATCGGAGCACCTTCCGGAAGAGGAGGAAGAGCAATTGTTTTAACCTTGTGGCCACGATCAATAAAGATCTGTGCAGCAGCAGAACCAAGAAGACCTGTACCGCCAAAAATAAGTACGTTCATTAATTTAACCCCCTATGTGAAAAATGTACTAATAAAAAGTATAACACTAACAGGCAGTTTCGTCAATAAATAATGGTGATAAACTGTCTCTTATACACATCTCCGAGCCCACGAGACTAAGGCGAATCTCGT
>UQVI01000157.1 GCA_900544515.1 uncultured Oscillospiraceae bacterium
TAGTCTCGTGGGCTCGGAGATGTGTATAAGAGACAGGTATCACATATACTCCTTCAGGTGATTTGGTGCTTGTTTATAATTCATATAATAATTCAACAGATAATGTTATTTCCTATATCAAGCAAAACGGTAAAATTAAAAATGAAATAAAGGTTTCCGGTAATATTAAAAGTGTGTCCGCCGGTTCAAACCTTGTAAGTGTTCTTACAAACAGTGAGATTATCACCTTTAACATTTCCAGCGGAGAGGAAAAGGGAAGAGCCTCAACAGATGATTCGGCAAAATCAATCTGCTCACTGGGCTCAGAGGTATTTATACATAAACAGTCATTGATTGACAGAAGTGAGGCAGAACTTAATTGAGTTGTATAGATTTGGCTTTTATTGTTATTGCCGCTTTAATGATAATAGCAGGCGCCTGCAGGGGATTTATGGTTTCCCTTTTGACTATGCTGAGATTGATTGTCGGTATACCGCTTGCCTATGTTGTAAGTGATATGTATTATGCTCAGCTTTACAATCGTTTTGTGAAGGAGATTGCATATAATAATGTGCTTGAAGAGCTTTCACAAACACAGTCGGTTGAAAGCATAATCAGTAATGTCAAGGAGCTTACAGCGTCACTGCCTGAGGTTTTTACAAAGGATATAGATTTTGCAGGTGCGCTTTCGATGGAGGAAATCAGCCGTGTTATAACGGATTCTGTTATTGAGCCGATAGCACTGGTTATTATAAGAATATTGATTTTTGCAGCAATATTTATTGCTTTTTATATTATTACAGGTATAATTATCTTAGCTGTTAAAAGAAGGCGTAAAAAGGAGCATGCTCCTTTTAAGAAAACGGATTACGTTCTCGGCGGCGTATTTGGAATGATCAAAGCATTGGCGGTTATTTTCACAGCCGCAACAATTATCAACTCTATTTCAGGCATTATTCCACAGGATAATTCATTCATAAAGCAGGCTGAAAGCAGCTATGCTTTGGAATTTATTAATACATACAATCCACTTATTAAGTGATGACAGGAGGTTTTACTATGAGTGATTTAAAGAAAAATGTCAGTGAGCTTTTTGAAGGCTGGAACACGATACCAAACTGGCTTTCATTTATCAGAATCGCGCTTATCCCTGTATTTGCCGTACTTTTTTTGAAGGGTCATGTGCTGATTGCAGTTATTGTTATGATTGTAGCCGCACTTACTGATTTGTTTGACGGTAAAATTGCAAGAAAATTTAACCAGGTGTCAAATCTCGGCAAAATACTAGATCCGATTGCTGATAAGCTTTCACAAATGGCAATCGTAGTTGTGCTTATCGTCACATACTGGGATAATGCTATAAAGTACCTTTTTATGTTCTTTATTGCAAAAGAGGTTGTTATGCTTCTCGGCGGTGCACTTCTGCTGTCACTCGGTATGCGTCCGACCGCTGCCGAAATGTGGGGGAAGGTTGCAACAACCGTATTTTATATATGTATGATTTTTGTTCTTGCATTCGGTAAAAACGGTGCGCTGTGCTCTGTAACCGGCTTTACACTGCCCGATGTTGTTACCTGGATTTTAGTTGCAGTTTCAGCAGTATGCACTCTTATTTCACTTCTCGGTTACGCTCCCGGCTTTATGCGTCAGCTTAAGGAAAATAAAGAGAAGAAGAACAAGTAATTCTTAGCTTTAATAAGCAGCGTTATCGTGTTTTATAAATTAAGTTTATTACAAACCTGTATTCAAGGAGAGATTCAATGAAGCAACAGTTATGTTCACGTTGCGGCGAACGACCTGCCGTAGTTTTTATTCAGAAGATGGAGGGGGATCAGGCAGTTCCTGAGGGACTTTGCATAAAGTGTGCCCGTGAGCTGAATATCGGCTCAATCAATCAGATGATTGATAAAATGGGCATATCCGATGAGGAGCTGGAAATGGCATCCGAGCAGATGGCAAGCTTTATGGAAAATATGGCTGATTTTGATTTCGGTAGTCTGGGTGAAATGTTCAATCCTGATAATATGGACGGTGCACAGACAATGCCTTTTGGTGAAATGTTTTCAGGTGCACTTGCCAATCAGGATGATGATACATCGGATGGTGATAAGAAGAATAATAAGAAACGTTCTAGGAGAGGTAAGAAAAATTCTCAGGACGAAACAAGAAAGTATCTTAATACCTACTGCAACAATCTTACAGACAGAGCAAAAAAAGGAAAGATTGATAATATAATCGGCAGAGAAAGTGAGATTTCACGTGCTATACAGATCCTTTGCAGACGTACGAAAAATAACCCTTGTCTGATTGGTGAGCCCGGTGTCGGCAAAACTGCAATTGCTGAGGGTCTTGCAATCCGTATTGCTAAGGGTCAGGTTCCTGCTCGCCTTGCTGATAAGGAGATTTATCTTCTTGACTTGACTGCTCTTGTGGCAGGTACTCAGTTCAGAGGCCAGTTTGAGGGTAGAATAAAAGGTCTTGTTGACGAGGTTAAGCACGAGGGTAATATAATACTTTTTATCGATGAGGTGCATAATCTTGTTGGTACAGGTGATTCTGAGGGTACAATGAATGCTGCAAATATCCTTAAGCCTGCTCTTTCGCGCGGCGAGATTCAGGTTATCGGTGCTACAACATTTAATGAGTATCGTAAGTATATTGAGAAAGATGCCGCACTCGAAAGACGTTTTCAGCCTATAAAAATTGAAGAGCCGTCCATCGACGATGCTTATAAAATGCTTCTGGGAATTAAGAATTATTATGAGGATTATCATAAGGTACAGATTTCCGATTCACTTGTTTATCGTGCAGTTACGATGTCAGAACGCTTTGTAACGGACCGTTATCTGCCTGATAAAGCAATTGATCTTCTTGATGAAAGCTGTACCTGTGCAAATCTGAGAAATCCTGCAATCAGCAAGTATCAGATGTCACTTGACAGAAAAAAGCTTCTTGAAGACAATATTGAAAAGCTTTCCTCACCTGAGGAAAATGATACCATTGACTATGAGCTGATAACCAAGCTTAAGAGTGAGATTTTCCAGATTGACGGAACACTCGCAGAGCTGGAGGAAAAGGCTAAGGATAATCAGGTTCTGGAGGCCGATCTTGCTAAGGTTATTTCACTCTGGACAGGTATTCCGGCATCAAAAATTGAGCAGAATGATATAAAAAAGCTTGCTTCTCTTGAAGATGAGCTGAAGTCACATATAATCGGTCAGGATACTGCAATTGAAAAAATATCAAATGCAGTAAGACGTGGTCGAGTGCAGATCAGTCCTAAGAAGAGACCACAGTCCTTTATCTTTGTCGGTCCTACAGGTGTGGGTAAAACGGAGCTTGTGAAGCGTCTTGCGGATGCTCTGTTTGACAGTCCTGATAATCTTATAAGACTTGATATGTCTGAGTTTATGGAGAAATTCAGCGTTTCAAGAATTATCGGTTCTCCTCCCGGTTATGTGGGCTATGATGATGCAGGTCAGCTTACTGAAAAGGTAAGAAGAAAGCCTTACAGTGTAATACTCTTTGATGAAATTGAGAAGGCACATAAGGACGTTCTGAATATCCTTCTTCAGATTCTTGACGAGGGCAGAATCACTGATGCACAGGGCAGGAATGTTAACTTTGAGAATACGGTTATCATTATGACCTCAAATGCAGGTTCAACTGATTCAGGCTCACTGGGCTTCAATAAGTCAGAGAATGATATTAATGCTGAGGTTACAATGAAGGCACTTGAAAGATTTTTAAGACCTGAATTTCTCGGCAGAGTAGATGAGATCATTGTATTCAATCAGCTTACGCACGATAACTTTGAAAAGATTGCACGCCTTATGCTTGATGAACTGGTTGAAAGCCTTAAGGACAAGGGAATTGAGCTTGTATACGATGATACGGTTCCCGTTTTCCTGGCTAAGGAGGCATACGGCTCAAAGAAGAATGCACGCGGACTCCGTGACTCTGTAAGACGTAACGTTGAAGAGCAGCTGGCAAATGCAATCGTATTCAATCAGGATGTGAATATTGAGCGGTTTACATTGTCTGCTGATGAAAATATTTCAATAAAAATAAATTAATTTAAAAAAAATACTTGACACTTTGGCGGTCATTAGGTATAATAG
>UQVI01000158.1 GCA_900544515.1 uncultured Oscillospiraceae bacterium
GTTCAGATTAAGGGAATCGACTCCACAAAGCGTCTTACAAAGGCAACACTTGCTGACGATGCAAAAATCGTTATAACCGAAAAGCTTATGACGCACGGCAGCCAGACTGCTGAGACTTGCTTTGAGGTGGATATGAACGGTGAAAATTCCAGTGCGAATGTGATTTCACGTTCTGTTGCAAAGGATCATTCCAAGCAAGTTTTTCTTTCAAAAATTAACGGAAACAATAAATGCACAGGACATTCGGAATGTGATGCGATTATTATGGGCGATGCTGTTATCAGTGCAATTCCTGAAATTACAGCGAATGACCTTGATGCGGCATTGATTCACGAGGCGGCTATCGGCAAAATTGCAGGCGAGCAGATTATTAAGCTAATGACGCTCGGCTTAACTGCAGAGCAGGCTGAGGAGCAGATTGTAAACGGATTTTTGAAATAATATTGCATAATATGGTAAAAGCTATCCTTAAGTTATTGCTTAAAGATAGCTTTTTTATTTTAATACTTTATAAATTCTTTAACTTTCTCTATATTTTCTAAGCCTTGCTGATAACCTATATTATAAATTTCTCTCAGCTTCTGAGGTTTTTTTTCAAGGGTAGGTGCATTGAGAGGTCTGTCAGGGCAGATTACAAGAGCATTGCCGAGCTCCTGCTGTCTGAATACAAACTCTCTTTGCCTGTTATACATATTATGTCTTTCCATTATGCTTTTTGCTATAAGAGGGTATTTTCTTAATGTACGCTGAACGATTCTCTGATGACCCATTGGTTTTTTAATATAGCTTTTATCCTGTGTGAGTATTACCACACATTTTTCGCATCCGTCTTCATATGCACGCTTGAGCGGTATGGAATCCGTAAGGCCGCCGTCATAATATATATCCTTGCCGAGCGGAACAGGTTTGGTAGCAATCGGCAGTGCACAGCTTGCCCTTAGCTCCTCGCAATTGTCACGGAAGCTTTTTGGATAAAAATATTCCGGCTTGCCTGTCTTTGCATTTGTAGTCACAACACACATCGTTGTGTTTGATGCCTCGTAGGTGTCATAATCAAGGGGATGTAAATCATATGTCAGTTCACCGAAAATCCATTTTGAGTTGAGATATTCACCGTTTTTGAACATTGACTTGACGCTCATATATCTTTCATCACTTGAATAACCGATGGATATATCTCTCATCCTGTGTAGGTTTTTGCCGATGAAGGATACACCGTTGCAGGTGCCTGCCGATACGCCGATAACATATGGGAATTCAATATCATTTTCCATAAATGCGTCAAGCACACCGCTTGTGTAAATTGCTCTCAGGCCTCCGCCCTCAAGCACTAATCCGTTTTTGTACATTCTTATACCTTCTTTAAAATTAAATATTTTTTTCCATATATCCGCAGGTGAATGGGAAGAACTCATATTTTTTTGTATAGGTTGCTTTGAAACCGTATTTCTCATACCATTTTTTCAACTGCTTATTTTCTTCAACGATACTTATTTTAATTACTTTGCAATTCAATTTCTTTGCTTTTTCAAAAGCGTGCTCCAACAGCTTTTTACCGATATGGCAATGCCGGTAATCGGGCAGCACGCATAGGTTGTTTATTTCACATTCTTTTTCATTTAAAGCAAGTGAATAATAACCGATGATTTTGTTGTTATTGAAATAAGCATACATCAGTCTGCCTTCGTTAAGCTGAGTTTCCAACCTTTCACAGTTTGTTGCAAAGGCAACATATTTCGGCGCATTTTCTTTCGTGATATTGAATTCATCTGCTACAGTTTCAAAGCTATTTCTGATAACGCTTACACATTCTTCGATGTATGTTTTGTCAATTTGTTTAAGTGCAATTTTATTTATTACTTCAAATTCTATACCCAAAACGCCGTATTTTGCTTGCTGCTCTGTGCTATAGTATTCCAGCATATCCTCTGCTTTTGCGGCTTGAATATTCTCCTGTGTATATCCGCATTTTAACAATGGAAGGGTACTGTATAATTCGGAAAAAGAGCTGAAGTGATGCAGACCAATTACTTTTACAGAAATTGACTTTTTCTTATCCTCTATATGTTGAAAGACAATGATATCATTTATTTTAATCAGCTTTCTTTTCTCATCGTTCAGTCGTAACTCAATTGTTTTCAGTCCGTTATAAATATTCTCAAACGGTACAGGGTTAAGTTTCATATAATGCTTCATTGTGATTTACCTAATAAAAAACAAGACGACTAAAGGCAGTACCTAAAGTCGTCTTTGGTTTTCTTTAACAGAATTATTCAGCCTTTTTCTTTGCAGCTTTTTTTGCAGGCTTTTTCTTAGGAGCTTCTTCAGCAGGAGCTTCCTCAACAACAGTCTCTTCAGACTTTGCCTCTACGATTTCTATTTCATTGTCACACTCAAAGAAATCATTGTCGTCAAAATACTCAGGCTCTTTTTTGCCTGTAAGCTTTTTAACAGCAACATAAACTGCTGCTGCAATAGCTGCAAGAGCAACAATAGCACTGATTACTTTTAAAATCTTTTTAAAATCCATGATAGTTAACCCCTTTTATGTTCTTGATAAACTGTGGAAACAATACAATTATTTCCTATGTTTATATTATAGATTGATTGCATTATAAAGTCAAGACAGAAAATAAACTCCCACAAAAAAGTGAGAGTTTATCTATTTTCTCATTTGATTAAGCGTTGGCTTTCTTTACGAGATTGCTCTTCTTTCTTGCTGCACAATTCTTGTGGATAAGGTTGCTTGCTGCAGCCTTGTCAATCTTCTTAACTGCGTCCTTAACAAGTACGTCCTTATCAGCAGCATTTGACTCAATAGCGGCATTTGCCTTTTTGATAGCTGTTTTAAGTGCTGAGTTCGCAGCCTTGTTGTTAGCCGCCTTAACAGCGTTAACCTTTACTCTTTTCTTTGCTGACTTAATGTTTGGCATGTTTTCTCACTCCTTTAATAGGTGGTTTTAGATATAAAGGGACAATTCCCCTTGTGTTTTTTATGCTTATGTATATTAGCATAACTTGTTTGAAATTGCAAGTATTTTTTTATTTTTGGATATACTTTTATTGAAAAAACTTAAAAAAAGGGAGTATTTTATGGAAAATCGCACTGATTTGGCAGTTGAATCCTATGAGTCAGCCAATAAAACCGAAATCGACGGAGTGAAGGTTGAGGAGTTCGATTCAACTACTGTTGTTACCGTAATCAATGATAAAGGTGCACAGGCAATCGGAAAGCCTGTCGGCAAATATATCACCTGCTGTGTACCTTCATTTGTCAGCGATAATGATATATTTGATGGCAGACTTGAAAAACTATCTTCGGTTTTACGCACACTGCTGCCCCAAAATATCAGTTCAGTTCTTGTAGCAGGTGTAGGAAATCTTGATATAACTGCCGATGCACTCGGTCCGAAAACAAACAACTATGTTCTGGCAACAAGGCATATTGTTGAGAGCGAGGACAGTTCGGATTTTTTTAAAGATTTTTTCAGTGTGTCAGGCGTGGCTACAGGCGTTCTCGCGGATACAGGAATTGAGTCGGCAGAAATCATCAAAGGTGTGGTTCAGGTTACAAAGCCCTCCTGTGTTATTGTGGTAGATGCTTTGGCTGCTTCCTCTTCGGACAGACTGGGTACAACGGTTCAGCTCTCCGATGTGGGAATTTCTCCGGGATCCGGAGTTGGTAATCATAGGTATGAAATATCCGAAAATACACTGGGTGTTCCTGTTGTGTCTATCGGTATTCCGACTGTTGTATCGACAGCGCTGATTAGCAACGAAAAAAATGAGCGGCAGATGTTTGTGACACCACGAGAAATTGATAAAATCACAGAGCAGGGAGCAAAGCTTATCGGAATGTCCATTAATGTTTGTCTGCAGCAGAATATCAGTGCACAGGATTTATTTTCATTAGTTGGTTAGGCAATAAAGACAATTTTGATTTCTGATGATTTCGTAGTGATATTTTGACAGAATATGCCATATATATGTATATATCTGTCTCTTATACACATCTGACGCTGCCGACGACTAGTCGAGTGT
>UQVI01000159.1 GCA_900544515.1 uncultured Oscillospiraceae bacterium
GACTAGTCGTCGGCAGCGTCAGATGTGTATAAGAGACAGGTAAACCGGTGTTTCTTCGGTAAAGGTATTTTTAAGTTTTACTGTAACAGTGCTACCTTGTTGAAAATCGTTAACTGATATTTCGTTTCCGTCTGCATCGAGTAATTTTGTGTCTTCGCTGATACCGAGAGAATTGAGAGGATTTCCATAGATTTCAGTTGTTCGTTCTACTATCAGACGAATTTCTCCATCAGGCTGTGTAACAACTTCCTGAACAATTGCCTCAAAGGATGTTTCTGACATTTTTGGGGATTGCGTTACTGCTATTATACCGACAACGGCAATTACAAAAACACACACAATAGCTATAATCATAAATCTTTTCTTTTTCATCATTTACCTCCTTATGCAACCTGATGCTTCCTAAATCCTAATCTTGCTAATGGCAGCATAATTACTGTTAACAAGGCGTACAATATTGCCCTTACAGAAAATGCATCCAAAACCAAACTGCCAAATTGATAAGAAATATATTTACCAAGTTCAGGCATTGTTGCACGGTATGGTAAAAGGAATAAAATCATATTGTACACACCCGTTGTTCCATTCGGTGTAATGAACATAGGAATAAAAAGTATAGGTACAAGCACAATCAGCACAAGATAAGGACTTTTCATTTTTGATGACAAAAGAAGTGTTAAGCCAATCATTCCAAGCAGTACCAAATAGATTACACCAACACTGATAAGCGTTGCCTGCAGGAATGTTAAAGGATACGGAACTGTTGTATTTCCAATCTGCAAGGGCAAATTCCAACCATCTGTGCCAAATGCTGCAAGTGGTAATCCGCACGCAACAATCAAATTAAGCACAAAAGCAAGTGTTCCAAATAAAAGTGAGGCTATGATTTTTGCCGTTGTAAGCTTTGTTTTTCCATACTTGGCAGACAAAATTACGGCATCCGTTCCTGTCTGATATTCACCTGCAAAAACAGGTGCAATCACAATACAGATAGCAAGAATTGCAAACATAAGGAGTTCAAAACTGCTTATAATTATATTCCATCCTTCGTAATATCCATACTGCAGCGGTGTATCAACCTTACTTTGCATACTGCCCCAATATGCCTTTTGAGTATCAGTTAATCCACGGGACGGCGTATTCAGCAATGCGTTATTTTTCGTTCCCATTGCCTGATAAAAATTTGCACCATTTGTTATATCTAAATCAGCAAAATCGTTATATGCTTTAAATTCATTTGGATTGCTGTAAGTACTTGCAATCATATTAAGCAGTTTTTCCATCGGTGCAATATCATTCCAATAGGCATCACCGATTAAAAATTTCTCGTTTCCGTCATATCCGACATTGTCAGGATTTTTGAATAGCTCCTGAATCTCTTTTATGGTTTGGGTAACATATTCTTCGGTTAATGGGACAGAACTTTTCTCATATTGCTCCTTTTCATAAGCAATACCTGCCGTGCCTTTTATAACACCATCCTGATTATAGGTTTGGAATTGCATAATAGGCAACCCAAAAAGAAAGCCTGTTAAAATCAAGCTGATAGCCATAACAATCAGGGTTGATTTTTTACGCAGTATTTTTAAAAATTCATATTTTACCAACATATCACTGTTCCTCCTGTTCTTCGCCGAAATGATACAAAAATAAATCCTCTAAGCTCGGCTCTACTGTCTGTGCATCTGCAAACGGTGCATTCTCATCTACAATACGCAAACGCACCATATTGTTTTCGTGATGAAGATTCACAACGCAGTATTCTCTGCTATATTCTGCAACTGTTCGTTCATCAACCAAAAACTCCCATACCTTTCCTTTGATACTATCGGTAACTGTAGCCATTGGCTCCTGCAAAAGAATCTGTCCTTGTTTCATCATCAAAATTTCATCTGCAATATAAGAAACATCAGAAACGATATGCGTAGATAAAATAACAATTTTTTCTTTTGCAAAATCTGATATAAGATTTCTGAAACGCACTCTCTCCTTTGGGTCAAGTCCTGCAGTTGGCTCATCCAATATTAGAATAGATGGATTGCCGAGTTCTGCCTGTGCTATACCCAAACGCTGTTTCATGCCGCCTGAATAAGATTTGATTTTCTTGTCTGCCACATCGGACAGATTTACCATATGCAGCAGTTCTTCGGTTCGTCTTTTTGCCTGCTTTTTATCAAGCCCTTTAACTGCTGCCATATAAAGCATAAATTCTCGGGCAGTAAAATCAGGATAAAATCCGAAATACTGCGGCATATATCCTAGATGAGTATAGTATTTTTCTCCAAGCTCTTCGATTGTTTTTCCGTTCAATCTGATACTGCCTGATGTTGGTTTCAGAACACCGCATATCATTCGCATCAATGTTGTTTTTCCTGCACCATTTGCGCCAAGCAGACCATATACACCCGGTTTCAGTGTGGCACTAACATTGCTGACAGCATATTTTGTTCCATACTGCTTTGTTAAATTCTGTAACTGTAATTCCATACAGAAAACCTCCTGTTTGTTTTCATAGGTAAAAAAATAGATGACCTATGCTTATAGCATAAATCATCTATCTTAATGTGTTCTTTTCCGTATCTTAATTTTACCTTAAGTTACTTGTTTTCTAGCGGCAAAGTAACAGTGAACTGTGTTCCCTTATTTAATTCACTTGTAACAGTAATATCTCCATTGTGAAGATTTATAATCTGCTTTGCAATGGCAAGTCCAAGACCGCTTCCCTCCGGCTTTTCTTTTGTGTTTGTACCTCTGTAATATCGGCTAAAAAGGTTTGATTGTTCCTGTTCACTCATTCCTTTTCCGTTATCAGAAATACAAATAGAGGTTTGTTTTTCATTATCTGCTTTAACGCTTATTTTCACTTTTGTTTCAGGTGGATTGTGCGTGAGTGAATTAATAATAAGATTATTCATAGCTCGGCGAAATAAATTTTCATCAAGGCTGACCTCTAACTTTTTTATATCACTTTCAAAGACCATATCTCTATCCTGAAAAGCAGGATTATTCATAATATCAATGACCAATTCTTTCATATATCGAACAAGATTTACCGGTTGCGGATTAAATGGCATTGCACCTGAATCAAGCTGATAGGTCAGTTTTAAATCGTTAATCAATTTTTCTGTGTGATTTACATTTTTCAGAATAATCTCGCCATATTCCTGCATCGTTTCGTTATCCGTTACAGCGTTTTCAGTAAGCAATTCTGCATAGCCTTTAATCGGAGAAAGCGGTGTTTTCAAATCATGTGTAATATTTGCAATCCACTCATTGCGCATACGCTCGGTTTCTTTTTGTACTTTATCACTTTGGCGGATTTCCCTATCCATTTTATTCAGTGCACTGTAGATTTCACTGAAAACACCTTTTTCAGGCATTGGCATATAGGTTCGCTGGGATATATTTGCAATACCTTTTTTAATTTTACTAAGGTGCATAATCAGCCAAAAACCGAGAAGAGCCATAACACAAAAAATGGCCGCAAAAGGACGCCTTCCAAATTGCAATAAGTCAAAAGAGCGTCCAAAAAGGAATAGCACAAATGATAAAACAAATATCAGCAAAAACAAAAGCAATATCTTTTTATTTTTCATTCGGGTTCACCAACTTGTAGCCCAAGCCTTTCATAGTGATAATATATTTTGGTTTGGTAGGATTATCTTCTAACTTTTCACGCAAATGGCGAATATGCACCATCATTGTGTTGTCACAACCAAAGCTGTCCTCACCCCAAACTGTTTCGTATAATCGTTCACGGCTGATTACTCGTCCCGTATTTTCTGCCAAGTGCTTTAAAATTTCAAATTCTCTTGCAGTCAGTTCAATTTCTTTACCGTTTTTTATCACTCTGCAACCATTAGTGTCTATTAGCAACTCGCCGATTTTAACAGAAAAATCTTTTGTTGGAGCTTGTCTGTATTCTGCACGACGCAGCTGTGCTTTAACTCCTGTCTCTTATACACATCTCCGAGCCCACGAGACTAAGGCG
>UQVI01000160.1 GCA_900544515.1 uncultured Oscillospiraceae bacterium
ACTTTTTGTATTCCGAGTATTTTTAACACAGAATAAGGGCAAATAGGACAATTTAAACCAGAGTTTGGATTACTCTTTATTGCCTAACTAAAAATTTTGCTTGATTTATTACCGTTTTTATTGCACTGACAGCAACAACAAGACCGATTACAACCGCAACAACGCCGTCAACAGCATAATTGATTTTTGTTGTCAGTGAAAATCCGAGTAACGCTGTGAACGTTACCGCACTGTCAAGAAAGCTGTCAAGTATAAGCGTTTTGAATACCGGTGAAGACTGCTTTCTATTTATTAAAATATAAATGATACCCATTAAAATTTTAACAAGAATCGTTACAATCACCAGCAATGCATATTTTTTTGAATACGAAACTGCCACCGGATACATCAGGCGTTCCGCACCGTTATATGCAAAGCTCAGACCGACAGCGGTCAGTGCTATACCGATTACAAAGGTTGCCAGAGCCTGAACACGCTGACTCTTTCTTTCGTTAAGCTTTAAAATCACGATAAAGCCTGCAAGTGCAATAATACACGAAAGCGTATCGGCAAGATTATTTACGGCGTCACAATAAATTGAAAGGGAATTTGAGCTGATTGAGATATAGAGCTTTAATAAAAACAAAGCAAAGTTTACCGCAAGTCCGAAAACTGCTGTTTTAATTCCAAGCTTTCCCAATTTCACACCCCTCAATCAAACTATAGATAACAAAATGATTATACCATACATTAAAATAAATATAAATAAAAAAATTGCACAAAATAAATATGGTGATTTTATGGAATTTGTTTATATAATTATTCTTTCCCTTGTATCATTAACGGTTCTTTTTATTCTGACAAAGCTGATTGGTTTCAGACAGATCAGTGAAATGAGTTTTTTTGATTATGTAGTCGGTATTTCAATTGGTTCCATTGCAGCAGAAATGGCAACTAATATTGATATTGAATGGTGGAAAGGTGTAACCGCAATGATTATTTATGGAGCTGTGGGAATACTGCTTTCATATATTTCTCAAAAAAGCATTAAAGCAAGAAAATTCATTTCCGGAAAGCCGATTATCCTTATTGAAAATGGTAAAATAATAAAGGATAATCTTCGCAGGGCAAGAATTGAAATCAATGATCTGCTCACAAGTGCAAGAGGAAACGGCTACTTTAATCTGTCGGATATTGATTATGCGATTATGGAAACTACAGGAAAAATCAGCTTTTTACCGGTGCCGCTTAAAAGACAGCTTAACCCTAAAGATTTTAACTTTGCACCCGAAAAAGAAGGGCTTTGCATAAACGTTATCGTTGACGGACGAATTATGGAAAAGGATTTAAAAAATGCAAAAATAGATAAGGAAGAGCTTGAAAGACAGCTCAGAAACAAAGGCAAAAGAGTTGAGGATATACTGCTTGCAACAGTTGATTTAAAAAAACAGTTGACAATCTTTGATAAGTGATATATAATGCTCATATGAACAATTATTCATATGAGGTACATATTATGGAAACCAACGAATTTATTGATGAAGAAATCGTCTACGATCTGGCTGATTTGTTCAAGGTGTTTTCAGATTCAACACGAATACGGATTCTTGTTGCACTGTTTGACGGAGAGCTTTGCGTAGGCGAAATTGCACAGCGGCTGGAAATGAGCCAGACCGCGATATCCCACCAGCTGAGAGTGCTGAAGCAAAACCATTTAATCAGATACAGGCGTGACGGCAAAAATATGATTTATTCTCTTGCAGACGATCACGTAAAAACAATTATTAATTGTGCTACTGAGCACGTGGAGGAATAACTATGGACGAAAAACAGAAACACGATCACAGTAAATGCTGTGACTGCAAACACGAACATCATCACGACGCCCATTGCGATTGCGGACATCATCACGGTGACGGCTGCGGCTGCGGACACGATCATGCTCACGAAGAGCTTAACAAAAAAGATTTTATTTTCAAGGTGGCTACCGGTGGAATACTGCTTGTTATCGGCTACATATTAAATGAGCTTACCGAAAAGGGTGTAATAGATATACCGAGCTTTGTATATCTGCTCTGCTTCGGTCTGTCATACCTTATAGTCGGTTTTTCAATCATAAAGGAAGCGATTGAAGGAATCATTCACGGTGATATCTTCAATGAAAACTTTCTTATGGGTATTGCATCAATCGGTGCATTTGCAGTCGGAGAATACACTGAAGGCTGTGCGGTAATGTTTCTTTTCACAATCGGTGAATTTTTACAGAGCCTTGCTGTACAGAAAAGTCGTAAGTCAATAAAGGATATGCTGGAGCTAAAACCACAGGAAGTCACGGTTCTGCGTGACGATGCTGAGACTGTAATGTCACCTGACGATGTTGAAATCGGAGATATTATGATTATCAAACCAGGTGAAAAGCTTGACATCGACGGCAAAATCATCGAGGGCTGTGCGGAGCTTGATATGAAGGCTCTCACAGGTGAATCCATTCCGGTGTCAAAGTCTGCAGGCGACGAGGTACTGGCAGGCTCCGTAAACATTGACGGAGCATTAAAGGTTGAGGCAACAAAGAGATACAAAGATTCAACTGTTTCAAAAATACTGGATATGCTTGAAGATGCAGAAGACAAAAAGAGCAATGCTGAGCATTTCATCACGCGCTTTGCACGTATTTATACGCCTATCGTCTGTCTCATTGCGTTACTCATTATCCTTGTTCCGCCTATTTTCTTCGGCGGAGAATGGAAGGAATGGGTTTACAGAGGCTTGTCTGCTCTCGTCGTTTCCTGCCCTTGTGCTCTTGTCATTTCAATTCCGCTCAGCTTTTTCGGCGGCATAGGTGCCTGCTCAAAGGAGGGTATTCTCATAAAGGGCAGCAACTATCTTGAAGCACTTGCAAAGGTTGATACAGGCGTATTTGACAAAACAGGCACAATTACCAGCGGTAAATTTGAATATGTAAACTGTGAATGCTACCACTGCCACTGCAGTGACAATCAGCACAGGGAGCTTTTAAAAATCATTGCTGCCTGTGAAAGATATTCCACACATCCGCTTGCAAAATCAATCAGTCTTGCCTTCAGTCACTATGCAGATGAATGTGACGTCAGGGACGCTAAAAACTATGCAGGTATGGGCGTATCAGCAGTTGTGGACGGAACAAAATATTACGTCGGCAATGAAAAGCTTATGCAGAAAATCGGTGTTGATTTTAAAGAAACGGAATGTATAGGAACAGCCGTTTACTGTGCAAGTGAAACGGAATTCAAGGGCGATATCGTATTCGCCGATATAATCAAGCAGGACAGCAAGGAGGCACTTGCCCAATTGCACAAGCAAGGCATTACGCACACTGTAATGCTTACCGGCGACAAGGAACCGATTGCAAAGGATATAGCCGCAAAAGCAGGAATAGATACAGTATATGCAAAGCTTATGCCTGATGAAAAGGTTGCAAAAGTAAAAGAGCTTCAGGAAAAGGGCAGCTGCGTACTGTACACCGGAGACGGAATAAATGACGCCCCTGTTCTTGCACAGGCAGATTTAGGAATAGCAATGGGTGCTGTCGGCTCAGATGTAGCAATCGAGGCATCAGATATGGTAATTATGAGTGACTCCCTTTCAAAAATTCCAACAGGAAGAAAAATTGCTAAAAAGACATTAGCAATTGTCAAGGAAAATATCATCTTCTCCCTTGCAGTAAAAATTCTCATAATCATTGGCTGTGCAACAGGTATTTTTGATGAAAATGCAATGTGGCTTGCAGTGTTCGGTGATGTGGGTGTTTGCCTGATTGCAATTGCAAATTCCATGAGAACTCTGATTGTAAGAAAGAAGAAAGATAAATAAATAAAAATATCTTTTAAACCCATAAGGGCGGATATAGAATCCGCCCCTACGATAAAACAAAACCGCGAACTTATTCGCGGTTTTTGTTGTTATAAAAATATTATCAGCTATATTTAAACTATACTTCTGTCTCTTATACACATCTCCGAGC
>UQVI01000161.1 GCA_900544515.1 uncultured Oscillospiraceae bacterium
GTATAAGAGACAGATCTTAAATAATTATTTATAAATGAATTGCAGATATCATTCAAAACCTGATTTGGAATTTCAAACGGTAAACTTTATCCGTCTTATTCTTATAAATCTCATTGCAGTGTGCACCCCAGCTGTCATAACCGCCGACACCCTGCTGTCTTGCAATAAGACGTACAACCGTTTTGTCATATTCAGGCAGTTCCTTTTTATGCCATGCATTTTCAACCTCTTTCGGCAGATAGTGGCACACATTGAATTCCATCTGTGGCTGAGCAATTACGGAGAACACCTTTTTCTTTCCGACAATAGTGGCATATCTGACACCTGTTCGGTTACCGCATTCCTGCGGCTTAAGATAATCAACCCACATATCGTTTACAGTCGTATGATAAACGCCTATCCTTGTTCCGTTACAGCGGTCGATATAATTTTCCTCAGGACCTCTTCCGAGATAAGTAACCTCTTCAAAATCCTTAGGAAGCTCAAACAACACGGAAACCTCAGGAATTTCGGGCAAAGAGTCATCAGGAGAGAACTGGAGGTCAACCTCCATACCCTTTGATGTAATTGTATAAACAATCACTGCCTTACATTCAGGCTGCGTACAGATTGTAGCACCGCAGGTTACAACAACCTTTCTCTCATTCTCAAGAATTTTATAATTATGGATAGACCATTTGGTATTGTTAAATATACCCGGTGTATCGCCTGCATCTCTCCAGCAGCCAAGACGTGAGCCGGCACGGTTACCCCTGTCGTTATCCGTAAGTGCACGCCAGAAATTCAGACGCATAGGTGCCTGAAGAAGCTCCTCACCGCCAACCTTAATGGAATAAAGCTGATTTCTCTCTCTTCTCTCAAAACGGATATTGATATCATCTGATATAATTCGCAGTGAGCCATAGGTGTCGTTTACGATAAGAGGTGCATCTGCCTCAAGTTCATCATATGTGTTTTCAAACTCGTTTATGACAAACTGCTCCCAAGCTATGATATGACCCTCTTCACACCAAGCGGTATCCTCCTTCACTCTGAATTCCAGATCAAGGTAACATTCAGTACCTGTAACCCTGCTGAGTTCCAAATCAATAACAGTCTTTTCACCGGGTGCAGCATCAACTTCAGTAATTCCTTCACAGAGTATTCCTTTGTCAGAGCTCAGTTTCCAGTAAAGTTCATACTCCTTTAGATTTGTGAACATAAATTTATTCTTGATTTCAATAATACCTCTCCGCGCATCAATGGCATTGAAATCAACATTCTGATAAAGCTTCTTTATCTCCGCAAGCTTTGGAGTAGGCTTTCTGTCACCAAAAAGGAGACCGTTTCCGCAGAAGTGTCCATCGTGGGGATTCTCACCGAAATCGCCGCCGTAAGCAAGATATTCCACACCGTTTTCATCTGTAGTGAGAATACTCTGGTCAACCCAGTCCCACACAAAACCGCCCTGAAGGCACGGATATTTATCCCATAATTTAGTATATTCATCCGTTGAGCCGCAGGAATTACCCATAGCATGTGTATATTCACAAAGAATAAAGGGTCTGCCGTCACGCTGCGTAACTGCATATTCCTCGCACTCAATCGGCTTGTAGTACATTTTTGACTGAACATCTGAAAGCTCTTTTTCATCAGGAGAACGGTGACATTCAAAATGAACAAAACGTGTTTTGTCAGCCTTCTTTATATAGTTATACATCTTCTTGGGCGTCTCGCCGCCAAGAGATTCATTGCCCAGCGACCAGCATACTACCGATGTAACATTCTTATCTCTGTTATAAGTTGCCTTGATACGCTCCATACAAGCCTTTTCCCACTCAGGACGTGATGCAGGAAGCTGGGGACATCCTATAATCGTTGACCAGCCTGTGCCGTGCGTTTCCATATTATTCTCATCAATTACATAAAGACCATATTCATCGCAGAGCTCAAGGAATCGCGGACAGTTAGGATAATGAGAAGTACGAACAGAATTCATATTCGCCTTTTTCATCATTTCAATATCATAACGCATTACTTCTTCGGTAATATATCTGCCGGTTTTGCAGTCAAATTCATGCCTGTTTGTACCTTTGAATACAATTCTCTGACCATTGATACGGATAATACCGTCTTTAATCTCAACTGTTCTGAAGCCGATTTTCTGGCTGATATATTCAATAGGTATGCCGTTATTCTTCAGTGTCAATACCATTGTATAAAGATACGGACTCTCAGCAGACCATATTTTAACATCGGCAACAATAGCCTTAAGCAGTGTATTATGATCCTCGTCGGCATACTGCGTATCCAGTGCAACAGTTACACCGTGTGCATCAATAATGCACATATCAATGCTCAGACTTTCATAGGTTCCGTTTGTTTTCACCTTAACCTCAGCATAACCATCATTAAATGTGATATCAGGCCGTGCAGTGACGGTGAAATCTCTGATATATTCTCTCTCTGTTGTATAAATATATACATCACGGAAAATACCGCCGAGACGCCACATATCCTGACATTCAAGCCATGATCCTGTACACCAGCGATAAACCTCAACACCGATTGTATTTGAACCCTCTTTAAGATATTTCGTAATATCAAATTCACTTCTGTGGAAGGTGGATTCAGAATAGCCTGCACGCTCTCCGTTTATGTAAAGATAAAAGGCAGACTCAACACCCTCAAAGCAGATAACAACTCTCTTTGAAAGGAGGGACTGATTCACATTTATCTTTTTCAGATAACAGCCAACAGGATTATGCTTTGTCGGTGCATTAGGAGGACAGATATCTTCACTTCCCTCCCATGGATAACGGACATTGCAATACTGATTCTGATCATATCCCTGCATCTGCCAAGAGCACGGAACAATCACTGTGTCCCAGTTGTGTGAATCATAGTGCGGCTGAGCAAAGTCAGTCGGTTTATATGCATAATTTTTATAAAGCTTGAATTTCCATTTGCCATTCAGCAGTTTGCAGCGTGATGATGCATAGCGATCTGCCTTTTTAGCCTCTTCAAAATTATCATAAGGCATAAAGGTAGCATGCTGCGGAATTTTATTTACGCCTACAATTTCAGGATTGGACTGCCATTCTGTATATCCGTCAATAAAATTTCTCTCCATAATCTTATTCTCCAATAAAAATTATCTTCTGTGAATTTTGCCTTCCTGATAACCCTCCTGCTTTAATGCAACACCAACGCTGCGCAGAAGAATAACCAAATCCAGCTTAAGTGACCAGTTGTCACAATAAAGCTTATCGTATTTCACTTTTTTCATAATTGAAATCTCGTCTCTGCCGTTAATCTGCGCCATGCCTGTAAGACCCGGTCTGAAACGGTAAACACCGTATTCCAGCCTGAGACGGTGTGCACGCATCTCAGATGAAATCAGCGGTCTGGGACCAACAAAGCTCATATCTCCCTTAAGGATATTCCAGAGCTGCGGCAATTCGTCAAGACTCGTTTTTCTTAAAAATTTACCAACCTTTGTTATATACTGATCAGGATTCTCCAGCTGACCTGTAGCAACATTCGGGGTATTATTTTTCATCGTCTGAAATTTATAAATTTTAAATGGCTTTCCGCGCCTTCCCCTTCGCTCATGTGAAAAGAATACACTGGTATCCGGAGTAAGCAGGTTTGCAATACAAATCACAAGAAACAGCGGAGAAAGAACAATAAGTGCAAAAAGTGACATTACAATATCAAAAAGCCTTTTAACTTTTGTAGGCCCGAAATATTTTTTTGAAAACTTCTTCATTTTAAATGTCCTTAAGTTGGCGAGATAAAGCCGTTTTAGACTTGTTCGGATTTATCCCGCTTGCTTTATTACGACATAACATATGAAAATTCCACAGAGGTTATACCATTTTTACTAAAATCAACATAGTGTGCTTAATTTTGTTGATTCTGTCTCTTATACACATCTCCGAGCCCACGAGACTAAGGCGAATCTCGT
>UQVI01000162.1 GCA_900544515.1 uncultured Oscillospiraceae bacterium
GAGATTCGCCTTAGTCTCGTGGGCTCGGAGATGTGTATAAGAGACAGATATACCAAAGGATTTTGTTATGAGTGAAAATCAGTACTATCACCATGCTTATGAGCTTGTTAATGAAATAAAGGCAAGAAATCATTTTTGCATCGGCGGTGCGTGCTATCCTGAGGTACATCCTGAATCAAAAAACAGAGTGGAGGATATTGCACACCTGAAGGAAAAGGTTGATTGCGGTATTGACTTTTTAACAACGCAGATGTTTTTTGATAATGAGAAATTTTATAATTTCCGCGAGATGTGTGCAATTAAAGGAATCAATGTGCCGATCAATGCAGGCATTATGCCTATCACCAATGCAAATATGATAAAGAGAAGTGTAGCGCTTTCAAATGCTTCCATTCCAAAGAAATTTGAGAAAATTATGGAGCGTTTCGGTGAAAATCCCGATGCTATGAAGCAGGCAGGTATTATCTATGCAACGGAGCAGATAATAGATTTAATGGCAAATGGTGTTAATAATATTCATATCTATACAATGAATAAGCCTGATGTTGCACATCAGATCATGAAAGGATTGTCAGCAATTATAAATGAATAGGGCTGAGATATTACGTTATTTAAGAACCTCATCTAAAACGGAGGACGAAAGGCTTTTATCTCTGATTGACGAGTGCTGTGAAGAGGTAAACGCCTGTGTTAAGCCGAAAACGCTCCACAGGATTTTTGACTGTGAAGTGACGGCGGACAGCTTAATAATCGGTGATATTGTATTTAAGAGCAAGCGTTTGGCAGATACTATAAAAGGCTGCTGGCGTGTATGCATTTTCGGTGCTACACTCGGCACGGAGTGTGACAGACTTCTCAGAACGTACAGTGCGACGGATATCACAAGATCAATCGTATTGCAGGCGTGCCTTGCGTCTAAGATTGAAGAGGTGTGTGATCATCTTGAGGATGTTCTGATAGCCGATGGTATGAATTTGAGACAAAGGTATTCACCGGGTTATTTTGATTTGGATATTGAAGAAAACAGAAAAATATTTGAAATGCTGGAACTGACAAAGCGTATAGGACTTACCCTGACAGATACCTGTCAGATGGTTCCTACAAAGTCAGTAACAGCGATTATAGGTATTGAAAATGATTAAATTTTTTGACGGCGGAATGGGAAGTATGCTGAACCTATCAGCAGGTGAACTCCCTGAAAAACTTAATATTAATGAACCGGAAAGAGTGTTTGCGGTGCATAAGAGCTATGCTGATGCAGGTGCGGATTTTATCACCGCAAATACTTTTGGTGCAAATTCGCTGAAATATGATAATGTTCCTGAGCTTGTTAAAGCAGCTGTGGAGCTTGCAAAAAAGACAGGCAAAAAGGTTGCACTGGATATCGGACCTACAGGTAAGCTGCTGAAGCCTATGGGTGACCTTGATTTTGAAAGAGCAGTTGAGCTTTTTTCTGAGGTTATTGAGTCCGGTAAAGACGGCGCGGATGTTGTAATTATTGAAACAATGAGCGACAGCTATGAGCTCAAGGCGGCCGTTCTGGCTGCTAAGGAGCATTGTGACCTGCCTGTTATTGCCTCTATGATATTTGACGAAAACGGTAGGCTTTTAACAGGCGGAGATATGAGGTCAGCCTGTGCAATGCTGGAGGGACTTGGAGCAGATGCAGTCGGTATTAACTGCGGTTTAGGGCCTAAGCAGATGATCGAGTTGGTTAAGGAAATGAGAGAGAATACCTCTTTGCCGATTCTTGTTATGCCAAATGCAGGTCTTCCTGAATCTGTAGACGGAAAAACGGTATATAATGTATCACCTCAGGAGTTTGCTGAGGATATGCTGACTATAGCAAAGCAGGGCGTATCTTATCTTGGCGGCTGCTGCGGTACAACACCTGAGCACATCAGGGCTATGATTGAGCTTTGCAAAAAGATTCCGGACAGTATTCCTGAAAAGAAAAGAGATACAGTTGTATCCTCTTATTCCACAGCAGTTACAATAGGTGAAAAGCCAGTTGTAATCGGTGAGAGAATTAATCCCACAGGAAAAAAGCTGTTTAAGGAAGCCTTGAGAAATAATGATATAGATTATGTTATAAAAGAGGGACTTTCACAGCAGGAGCACGGAGCACATATCCTGGATGTCAATGTGGGTCTGCCTGAAATTGATGAGGTGAAAATGCTCAGTGATGCGGTATATAATCTGCAGAGCGTTCTTCCGTTACCGCTTCAGCTTGATTCATCAGATCCTCAGGCACTGGAAAGGGCAATGCGTATTTATAACGGCAAGCCCATGGTGAATTCCGTGAACGGCAAGCAGTCCTCTATGAAAGAAATCTTTCCGCTTGTTAAAAAATACGGCGGTGTGGTTGTCTGTCTTTGTCTTGATGAAAACGGTATTCCTGAAACTGCACAGGGCAGAATTGATATTGCAAAGAAAATCATCAATACAGCACAGGAGTATGGCATTGATAAAAAGGATTTGGTTGTCGATGCACTTACAATGACAATCTCTACGAATAAGGATAATGCTATAGAAACGCTCAAAGCGGTAAAATATATCAGAAATGAACTTGGTGTGGGAACGGTTTTAGGTGTATCCAACATCAGCTTTGGTTTGCCTAAGCGTGAGGCAATTAATACTGCCTTCTTCACGCTTGCACTTGAGAACGGACTTTCTGCAGGTATTATCAATCCTCTCAGTGAGTCTATGATGAATGCATACTATTCCTATAATGCACTTATGGGATATGATGATAATTGTGCAGAGTATATTGAATCGGTTACATTATCGCAGACTGCTGTTTCCTCAACCTCAAGTATGGACCTTAAAACCGCAATTATCAAGGGCATGAAGGAGGATGCAGGCTCCTGTGCCAAAGAGCTTTTGAAGGATACGCAGCCCCTTGATATCATAAATGAATATATTATTCCTGCGCTTGATGTTGTGGGTGACGGATTTGAGAAAAATAAAATCTTCCTCCCTCAGCTTCTTATGAGTGCAGACTCAGCGAAAGAGGCTTTCAACGTAATAAGGGAATACCTTGTTTTATCAGGACAGGAAAAGAAGAGCGAAAACAAAATTGTTATCGCTACCGTTGAGGGAGATATCCACGATATCGGTAAAAATATAGTTAAGGTGCTCTTATCGAATTACGGCTTTGATGTGATTGATTTGGGCAAGGATGTTAAATGTGAAAAGGTGCTTGAGGAAACAATCAAAAATGATTGTAAGCTTGTTGCACTTTCTGCACTGATGACCACGACGGTTACTAATATGGAAAAAACAATTAAGCTTGTTCACGAAAATACGGATGCTAAGGTGCTTGTGGGCGGCGCAGTTTTGACGAAATCATATGCTAAAATGATAGACGCCGACTATTATGCCAAAGATGCAATGGAGAGTGTAAGGATTGCCAAGTCCTTCTTCGGAGGTGAGGAGTAATGATGATTTCAACAAAGGGCAGGTATGCTCTTATGATAATGACCTACCTTGCTGAACATCAGGAGGACGGTCCTGTATCATTAAAGGATATTGCCGAGAATAATGATATGGGTATCAAATATCTTGAAATCATTGTTGCGTCACTGAATAAGGCCGGACTTGTGGACAGTATCAGAGGAAAAAAAGGTGGTTACAGACTTAACAAAAAGACAGATGAATATTCGCTTTTATCCATTCTTCAGGTCGCAGAGGGCAGCCTTGCTCCGGTTGCTTGTGTAAAGGAAGAGGGCTTCTGCGCCAATGCACCGAACTGCAAAACACATAAAATGTGGAAGGAACTGGATGATTTAATTGAAAATTATCTTGCCTCAAAGACTTTAAAAGATATATTATAAATGTTAGGCAATAAAGATGATATGCACCCCAAAAGTTAGACACTTTTGGAGGTGCATATTTTTTATGGGAAAGAAAGGGAATAAACAAAAAAGATATAGTGCAGA
>UQVI01000163.1 GCA_900544515.1 uncultured Oscillospiraceae bacterium
ACGAGATTCGCCTTAGTCTCGTGGGCTCGGAGATGTGTATAAGAGACAGCATTTCAGCGGCGGCAGCATTTGTAAAGGTAACAATAAGCAGGCTGTCAATATCAACAGGATTATCCCTGTCGGTAATCATCTGTGTAACTCTTTCAACAAGTACGGCAGTCTTGCCTGAGCCTGCAGCCGCACTGACAAGAATATTTCTGCCTCTTGCGGTTATGGCATTATTCTGCTGCGGTGTCCACTGTGGCATGGTCTGCATACTCCTTTGCTAAAATTTCTTTTACCTCATTATCCGTCAAATCAGGAATGATTCTGTTATTGATACTCTTAACATTGGCACATACATCAGCATAATCGCAGAAATCACAGGTATTTTTATGATTTTTGTTTTTCACCGGATTTCGCTGAATATTACCCATATGCAAATCCATACCCATTTGTGTAACAAGCGAATTTACCTTTTTATGTATCATACCAAGCTCTTCAAGCGTAGCAAGCTGGCCTGTAAGGTCACCGTTTTTCTTAACCTTAACAGGTATATGTTTACCGTTCAAATCATGCTCCATTGCAAAGGCAATCTCACCGTCATAATCCGAAATTACAATTCCCTTCATTTTAAAGGAGCTTGACTCCTCAGCACCGATTGAGTTTTCGGCATCTTTGCGTGAATCAAAATTAAATACATTTCTTGCAGCGTGCATATAAAGTACACCTGACGGTATGCCTGAATAGTCTGAGGTTTTATCCTCGCTGAGTGAAAAAAGATATATGAACATCTGAAGATTAAGTCCATACATAATATCAGACAGGCTGAAAAGCTTGTTGCCGGACTTATAGTCGACAACACGTACGTATTGCCTGCCGTCCTTTTCAAGCGTATCTACTCTGTCAATGGAACCTCTTATCTGTATCGTGCCGCCGTCATCAAGGCTTAATATTTCAGGCTTGACAAGACCATCCTTATCAATAGCAAGCTCAAATGCCTTTGCCTCAAAATCACACTCTGAAAATTCTTTTGCAAGATGAATAATGACACTGTAAATCAGCTTGGAGAGTCTCATATAATTATATCTGAATCGGATTGTAATATCATTCAGATTGCCCATTTCGGTTTCAAAATATTCCGACACATATTGATCCACAACAGCTTTTATATCTTTTTCCGACATTTGAGAGATTTTTTTGCTGCCGTAATTCAGAAGTATCTTTTCCAGAACATAGTGAATGAGTGTTCCCCTCTGCATTGGATCAATCTCCGCCTTTGTTCGAGGTCTCGCACCTAAGCCGAATTTGCAGAAATATCGGAATGCACAGTTATAGTAATCTTCAAGCCTCGAGGCTGAAATATACATATTGTAATTGAACAGTGATGTCGCAAGGCTTGTATCCTTTATTTTTGTATCGGTATTTTCTGCAAGAGCTCTGACTGAGCTATATCTTTCATCCTTTTCAAAATACTTCTTCAAGGAGGAATAAAATTCCGAATTCACAAGATAGCGTTCACTCATCAGCTCAAAAGCATTTCTGCGTGTTTCAATCAAATCAATGTCTGCTATATCATCTGATGAATATTCCTTGATATCAGAAAAGATATTTTTTACAGACACAACGATTTCAGACGGTGAGCTGTCCTTGCCAGTATTTCCAAGATAAGATACAAACAGCTTTTCGGATGGTGCAGCACACGCCATATAAGCAAAATACCTTTCCTGCAGGTTAAGGATTTCGCCATAGGAATAGAGCTTAAAATCATTTTCAAGGAGTATTCTTCTGTCGTTTTCGGAAAGGAGTCCCCCTCCTGTTACGGTCTGTGGAAACTCCCCTTCATTTGCACCGAGAAGAAATACTACCTTTGGATTATCCGTTCTGATTCTGTCTGCCTGCCCGATTTGCACATTGTCAATGCCGCCGGGCAGTGTGCCTAAATCCTCAGTGGAAATAATCATTGAAAACAACTTTGCAAAATCCTTGAGCTTAATTTTTTCGTCACCGAGTACAACAGGAAGCTGGCTTAAGATATCCATAGCCATATCCCACACTGCCCCCTGCTGAAGAGCAAGTGCGTGACAATTGGAATCAGAAAGACTGACCGCATATTCTCTGAGTCTTTCATCAGCTTTAAACTGTATTAAAGTATAATAAATCTGTTCGCAGATTTTTTCTGCATTCGCATCTTTAATTGCTTTTTTGAAAGATAAAACAGGACCAATAAGTCTTTCCCTTGTATGATTGATTTTATCAAGAAGTGCTTTGTCCTTTTCATCCATTTCACTGACAAAGCCTTTTGTGGAATTTTCAAACGGTCTTGTCCACTTAAGTCCATTTATATTCCAAAGGAAAACATAATTTTCAAGCTGGTTGATATCATTATCCGAAATATCGGTAAGTCCTGTTTTTGCAAGACTTAAGATATCATCACTTCTTAAAGAAAAATTCACACACCTGAGAAGATATTCAATAAATACAACAAGGGGCTGGCATTTTATCGGCTGACGCTCATCATTGAAAAAAGGTATTTCATACTTTTTAAAAGCAGAGGAAAGCTCTGCTCTGTATCTGTCAAGGTCCCTTGTGATAACCGTTATATCACTTGCCCTATAGCCGTTTCTCAGAAGTGTTCTGATCTGTCTTGAAACCTCGCAGCATTCATCGGTAATATTTTTTGATGAATAGAGTTTTACATTATCGTAGCTGAGATTTATTGTCGAGCTGTTTTCAGAGAACAGATTTTTTTCAAGATGCGTTATATCATCACTGTGTGATCTGAAATTTTTATCAAGCAAAACCGTTTCATAATCCACACCTGCTTTGACGGCAATCTTTTTCAGTATCTTTGCTGAATCATTAACATATGTAAAGAGATTGAATCTGTCCTCACTGTCAAAGGAATCCGTGCACAGGGTTATGGTAACAGATTCAGCCTCCTTAATTACAAGCTCAAGGAGCTTATATTCCTGCGCAACAAAGCCGTTAAAACCGTCAATAAAAACAGTTTTGCCTGCAAAATAATTTTTGTCCTTTATTTTATTATATACCCTTGTAAGTTCGTCGGAGGTATCAAGAAATCTATTTGCTATTATAGACTCATAACAGCTCATAATCATTGAAATATCAAGGAGCTTATTTTTCAGCGTATCATTTTTTATCGGAGCTGAAAGCTCTGTAATTTCAGCGGCACTCAGATTACAGGATTTCATCTCATCATAAATCTTTATCATTGAACCCACAAAGGCGGCTGAATCAAGCTTTTTGCTGAAAAGACAAAGCCTGTCCTTCGATTTTTCAATTGCCTGCATCATCAGAACTGACTTGCTTCCCTTTGAAAGAACAGGGATTCCCTCACTACCGTATATTCTTTTCACACTGTCTGCTATACGTGAGAAAGAGGAATTTTCAACACAGGACACACCGGCTTCACCTAAATCCGTTAAAAGACGTCTTTCACTCACCAAAGAATACTGTTCAGGCGTAAGCAGTAAAATATTCTTTTTACCCTCACCGACAAGAGTCTTTATGCTTTTAAATACATATTCTGTTTTGCCATAGCCGGAACGACCGAATATCATTTTAAGCATATTCATCACCAATCTTTTATCTTCTGTAATAATCCTCAGGTTTTATAAGTCCCTCGTTCATCAGATTCTCATACGCGTCAATAAAGAATTCATACATAGGTCTGGCAATATCAAATGCCAGTTTCAGCTCATCAATAAGTGCAGGCGTTGAAATTCTTGAAAGGTCCTTGCTGTAATAGCAGAAGGACATATTCTTTGCACGCAAATAAGGCTTAAGCTCTTCAGGCGCATCAGGGTATAATTCCTTTTTATATTCATCTCTGCAGTCATAGGTAAAGCCTGCCTCTTCACACTGTCTCTTATACACATCTCCGAGCCCACGAGACTAAGGCGAATCTCGT
>UQVI01000164.1 GCA_900544515.1 uncultured Oscillospiraceae bacterium
TGCCCTTGCTGTCCTTTACCGTTACTCCCGGTGTTTTTACTTTTCCGTTATAATAGGTTGCTGTTGTTGACAGCGCTACGCTGCTTATTTTGTAAACCGTTGTGGTTGATTTCTTCGCTCCGCAAACAGAACACTTATTTACAACACTTCCGTTCTGGCTTGTTGTTGCCTTTGTCACATAGTTTTTATATGTATGTGCTTTCTTGGCTATTGTTTCTGTCTTTGTTGCTTTACATACTGTGCAGGTATAGGTCTTTACTCCTGCTGTTGTACACGTTGCATTCTTTGTTACTTTTCCGCTATCGTATTTATGCCCTGTTGCATTAACCGTTGTCTGTGCCTTAATAACAGTACCGCAAACGGAACAATGGATTCCTTGTGTAAGACCTGCCTTTGTACAGGTAGGAGCAACTGCCTTATCAATCACCTCAGTATGTCCGTTCGGACAGGAGCTCAGTGCAACAAATTCTATATTTTTAAAATTATTATTCTGTGCATAGAATTCAACATTCGAACCCTTATATCCGAAAAGCTTAAGCCCTGAATTGTTTGGTATAGAGCCGAGACCCAAATCGCATTTGAAGTTATTCACAGTAACAGAAGCAAGCTTTGTACAGTATGAAAAAGCATTTCTGCCTACAAATTCAACAGAAGCAGGAAGATTAACCTCAGTCAGATTTGTACAGCTGATTGCAGCCTCTTCCCTGATGGTAACAACGCTCGACTCAACATTCAGAACATCAAGAGATATTTTAGACGGAATTTTATAGAGAACCGTTTTAATACTGTTATACAATATTCCGTTTTCAACAACAAAATGCTTATTATTGTCGTCAACTGTAATTTCAGCAAGGTTTGACAAATTACTGAAGGTTGTACTGAACGCACAGTCACCTATCGTTTCAACCGATGCAGGAATATGAATGGACTTAAGCATCCAGCAGCCTGAAAAGGCTCTTGTACCGATATATTTAACTGTATCTGCAATCGTCAGCTTATTCACATTGGTAAAGGATGAAAAGGCAAAATCACCGACACTTGTAACACCCTTTTCAATAACGATCTCCGTTATTGCACCGTTGTTGGTGCTCCAGCTCGGAAGATTTGATGCCGAGTAATTATCCATATCACCTGTTCCGCTGACAGTAATAACATTACCATTCTTGGTAACTGTCACGCCGCCTGCCGCCTGAACAACACCAACACTGCCCACAAAAGAAAACAGCATTACCAGTGCCAATAAAAATGAAGATATTCTTTTCATGAATATGCCTCCAATCATAATATAAAAACAAAAATAATATATTCTTTATTAAATCGATTATAACAAATAAAAGTCAGATTGGTCAACACCAATCTGACTTTTAACAAATATTTCACAAATACGTTTTATTTGGCACTTCTTCTCTTTGCAAGCTCAGAAGCAATCTTTGACTTCTTTTCGCCGACAATATCATATTTGAACATAGGAATTGTTGAAAGCAGAGCAAGAACACCCGGAACAACTGTATAAGCAAAGAATACCAAATCCTTAGTATGAATGTCAAAGCCTGTTGCTGTACCGGCAGCGATGCTGTTTACAGTATCTGAATAGCCTGATATCTGAACAAATACAAGACCAAGTGCTGTACCAAGAGCAAGACAAACCTTGATTGTCAGAGTGAGTATGGAATATGCTGCCCCCTCCATACGTTTGCCTGTTTCATACTCATAATAATCAACACAGTCAGCAGTCATAATCATCGGCATGAGTGTAACTGCTCCAAACTGTAAACCGATAAGGAACAATGACAGATAGAAGAGTATCATAAGTACCACACTGTCAGCATTTCTGAAATAGAAATATCCGATGATAAATGAAAGAACAGACGCTGCAAAGCCGTAAATGGAAAGCAGAAGATAAACCTTTTTCTCGCCCATTTTCTTGATAAGAACAGGGCAAAGTGCCATACTTACCATTGAGCCGACAGCAGTAACGATACCCAGAACTGCAACAAGATTCTGTGAACCGAGAATTACATTGGCAGCCTGCACCTGAATACCCATAGCCATCTGACGGCCGAAGCCGAGAAAATAGGAAACAATAACAAGCATAAAAGGCTTATTATTCTTCAGTGCGCTCATCATATCCTTAAAGGTTGTTTTTTCACCTGCAACATACGGAACACGCTCTTTATTGAGCATAGGGATGAGAGCAAATAATACACAGCCTAAAACTGCAGTCAGAACAGCTGTCCAGAAATATTCTGAGCTGATCATCGGTGTATCTGTCTCGCCGCTTGCTACAAATACCTTTGAACCGTTAGGAATGATAAGGCATACAATCGGTACGATTACAACACAGGCTGAGAAACCAACCTGCTTGAATGTGTTTGAAATGGAAACAACATTCGTTCTCTCAGTGGGATTTGGTGTAAGAACAGATGCGATACCCTGTGACGGAACATCACCAAGCGTCATTGCAAGTGACCATACAAGATATGTAACGAAAATCCAGATGTAAAGACCTGCACCCTTAAACGGTACTTTCAAAAATACAATGGCTGTCATAATAAGCAGCGGCGCAATTGAATACATAATCATTGACTTGAACTTGCCGTTCTTGCTCTTTGAGCGGTCAATCATATTACCTACAATTGGATCAAACACTGCCGAAACAATTTTTGCAATCAAAACAAGTATTCCGACAACTGCAATATCTGCACCCAAAATGGATGCGTCAAACTCTGCCTGATAGGAATTGAGCAAGCCTACAATTGCCTGAAATCCGAATAATCCCAAAGAATATGCAGCAATTTCTTTGAAATTCATATGTTTTTGTTTTGTTATATCCCCAGTCATAACACAAACCTCCAAAAAACAAAAAAGGGATAAGCTGCCGTCACTGACAGCTTTTTCCCTCTTTATATATTAAAATTAGTCTTTGAATACATCATTGAACAAGTCAATATCAGCAACCTTCATTACAAGAGAGAAGAGCTCTGAACCCTTAACCGGAAGAAGTCTGTTGAAAACGGACATTGCGTGTGCATCCAGACCGTGTACCATCATAGGTCTCTTATGTGCAATACCGAACATAATCATCTTAACCATAAGGTCACAATCGGTAGAAATCATATCCATAACCTTCTGGCCCTTGCCGCCTTCATTCTTCTGGTCACGGAAAATATCTGTCTTTGTGAATCCGGGACAAACAAGTCCGACATACATCTTATTCTTAAACTCAACTCTGAGTGCTTCAGTAAAGCCCTTAAGAGCAGCCTTTGATGCACTGTACATTGATGTGCCTGCAAGAGTCATCAGAGCAGCTGAAGAATCAACATTGATAATTGCCGGATCCTCCTCCTCAAGGAGAAGAGGTAAAAATGTCTTTACACCATAAACACATGAATAGAAATTGATGTTCATTGCTCTTTCAATTTCCTCATATGAATATCTGTCAAATCTCTTGAACTTAGGAAGAATACCTGCATTATTGATAAGAACAGAAGGACGGATGCCCTCTTCCGCAAGCTCCTCTGCAAAGTTCTCCCAAGCAGCTTTATCTGATACATCAAAAAGCTTGTATGAAAACTGCTCTGCATATGTTGGACCAAGCTCCTCAATAAACTTAAGCATTTTTGTTTCACTTCTTGCAACTCCAACAACACGGCAAGCATGCTTCTTTATTAAAGTTGCAGCAATACCTGCACCCATACCGCCTGATGCACCTGTAACGATTACGGTTTTTCCGCTGAGCCAATCGCCGCCAACGCAGCATTTACAATCACTCATCTTTTATCCCCCTACAATAATCAAATTTATCTTAGATATTATACAATACTAATTCTGTCTCTTATACACATCTCCGAGCCCACGAGACTAAGGCGAATCTCGTA
>UQVI01000165.1 GCA_900544515.1 uncultured Oscillospiraceae bacterium
ACGAGATTCGCCTTAGTCTCGTGGGCTCGGAGATGTGTATAAGAGACAGTCTCACCTGAACCGTAACACGATTAAATCCATTTGATTTCAATTCTTTAAATATTTTATTGATTTTCTTTCTGAAATCCTGCTCTGTGCTGTCCTGCGTAAAACCTGAAAGCTCATAATATGTTATCCATACAGCCTTAACATATTGCTCCTCTGTTACGGTTTTATTTTCCTTTGGAACAGCAATGGAACAGCCTGCAAGAGTGAATATCAGCAAAATTGACAAAATTATTTTTTTATACACTTGAACACTTCCTAATTTTATAGTAATATATAAGCGGTGATTTTTATGGAATACAGACTTGGTAATTCAATAAGAGTAAAATCAAGAGGAGATACGGTTGAACTTGTTTGCCCTGACTGCGGTAAAAAAGTGCAGTTTGGTGTGTTTTCAAATTTTGAAAGACGACTTGCACCAAAGATAACGCTGCTTGATTGCCAGACGGTTTATTTCCTTGTTTGTCCTGAATGTGCAGGTGTTTTCACTGTAGACGAGGCAAAGGGTGACAGCTTTAAGCAGGGTGAAAAACTGTCAATCGGCAACTTTGATTTAAAAACACTTAAGGAATTCAAATCAAAAATATGACTTTCAAAACCGTAATTCTGATTGCAGTTATTTATTTTATGATTATAAATATTATTTCATCTGCCTTAGCCATTGCTGACAAAAGGAAGGCAAGAAAGGAAGAATGGCGAATATCAGAAAATACACTTATGCTTTTCGGACTGATGGGCGGTGCAATCGGTGAATACTTAACAATGAAAAGAATTCACCATAAAACCCGTCACAAAAAGTTTATGATAGGTTTACCCCTTGAATTTTTACTGCATATTGTAATAATCATTTTAATAATTTCAAAGGTCGTAGCTTAAGGCTACGACCTTTTTTGTTTACAAGATTATACAGATCAGACCGTTACATCCTTCATTTATTACACGTTCAATTGTTTCTCTGAACTTATTTCTCGCATCAAGAGGCATTCTGTAAAGCTTATTGTTCAGGCCCTCGCTTACAAGCTCGTGCAGTGATTTGCCGAACATATTTGTATTCCATATATCTGAAGGATTTTCCTCAAATTCCTTAAGGAGATACATAACAAGCTCCTGACTCTGGCTTTCACTGCCCACAATCGGTGCAACCTCAGTAAAGGTATTGCACTTTATCATATGAATGGACGGCGCCTCAGCCTTCAATCTTACACCGTATCGTCCGCCCTGCTTCATAAGCTCCGGCTCGCTGAGGGAAAGCTGATTCATTTCAGGCATTACAATACCATAGCCCGTTTCCTCCACATCGGCAAGCGCCTTTGAAAATCGCTCATATTCACGCCGCATTGCCACAAGCGAAATGAAGCTGCTCATCAAATCCTTTTCATCCTTAATTTCTACCATACATTTCTCAGAAAGAATCCTGTAGAAATAGGAATTGTCAACATAGAACTTCATTGTGACAGAACCGTTTGATAAATCGAGAGAAGATATTGAAACCGATTCAACATACTCATTTTCCTTAATGGATTGTGCAAAGGCGCTTATACTTCTGATATTATTGATCTGAGAAACATTTCCCCTTATGGTCTCGAAAATGGAGGAACGCAGGTAGTTATCTTTTTCAAGATTATTAATCCAGGACGGAAAATGAATACCCACATTTGACACCGGAAATTCATAAAGAATATCCGAAAGAATATCATTAACCTCCTGCTCGGTTAGCTCAAGGCAATTCACAGGTATTACAGGAACCTGGTACTCATCTGTCAGATTTTTACAAAGGTTAATCGTTGACGGATGCTGCGGCTCAGCACTGTTCATCAGAACAATAAACGGCTTATCAAGCTCCTTGAGCTCCTCAATAACTCTCTGTTCAGCCTCCTGATATTCATCACGTGGAATAGAACTGATTGAGCCGTCGGTTGTAACAACAAGACCGATTGTTGAATGCTCGGTAATTACCTTCTTTGTGCCGATTTCGGCTGCCATATTAAATGGAATCTCCTCGTCATACCATGGAGTCATAACCATTCTCGGCTGATCCTCTTCAATATAGCCTACTGAGCTTGGAACAATATAACCAACGCAGTCGATAAGTCTTACCCTCATTTTCAGATTGTCATTCATATGCAGCTCAACTGCATCTTCAGGAATAAACTTAGGCTCAGTTGTCATAATCGTACGCCCTGCAGCTGACTGCGGAAGCTCATCCTGTGCACGTTCTCTTACAAAGGTATCCTCAATATTCGGAATTACCATTGTATCCATAAATCTTTTGATAAAGGTCGATTTACCGGATCTTACAGGACCAACAACACCAATATAAATGTCGCCGCCTGTTCGTTTTGAAATATCATTATAAATATTGTTGTTCATAATTTACCTCACATTCCCGGAACAAGCAGTACCATTTTATTGTCAACAATATGTGATGTCAGATTATTTTCCTCCATAATGAGTGACATATCGGTTGAAAAGCTCTTTGCAATATCCCAGACATCTTCATTCTTATTTGCAAAATACAAAGTCAGCTCCGGCATATTCAGATTATTTCTTTCACCGGTCACCTCAATATCAGTTAAATAATCCACATTCTGTATTCTATATAGATAAGCACGGTAGGTATAATTCAGTCTCAATGATATCTTATCTGCACTTTTAATGATGAAATCATAGGAAATAAGACTGATCACACCCTCTCCGTCGAGCTTTTCATCATTCAGTCTGAAGGAAAGCTCAGCCGTCTTTTCATAGAAGCAAAGCTGAGATGTATCATCATAATAAAGAAAGGATAAATTTACATTTACTTTCATAACGGACTCATGAACTGTACAGCCTTCAATGCTCGGTATCAGATCAATAATTTCAATAATATTCTTATCACTGTCAAAAACAATCTCATCCGACCTGTCATCATAGTAATATATCGGAGATTTTTTTACTGATAAGCGTTCCTTTGAAATATCCGTATTATAATGCGGCATATAGGAATCCGTAATAAAGCTATGGTCTGAAATGGAGTATATCTGATAGCTGAGTGAGACCGTACCCACCAGCTCAATTTCATTAACAACATTATCTGAATTTGTTTTTGATTTGATGTAAATGCTTGAAATCACCGCATTAATAAGTGCATTGTCATCATCATCGCAATCACTTACATCAATAATCTTACTCATTGAAAAGGAATGTGCGCATTTCTCAATGCTGTTATCATCACTGATATAAAGCACGGATACCTCAAGTCTGAACTTAACAAGCATTTTATCTTTAATGATTTTCGTTTCATCAAGATAGCATACGCTATAGGAATTCACTATATTTTTAATTTGTGCATTTGAAGAGGATATTGAAAACGTTTCATCAAACTCAGCAGAGCACACGCCTGCGTTCTTGTTCATAAGGCAGGGCAGTTTCATTTCTCTTGTAAAAGCGTTTTTACATTCTGCCAGGCATTTTCCGTTATTTCTGCGATAAACACAAATATTGGCACACAGTGCTGTGTGAACATCAATTCTGCGCTGATTAATCAGTCTGAAATTTGAATATTTTGTATTAAGCCTGATATCAGCAAAATGAACAGTACTGCCGTTATCCAAATCAATACTCTTAGTGAATTCCTCCTCAAAAATATTTGACAGTGTGCACATATCCTTATTAAGGTATGTAAGGCAGATTATTGTTTTTCCGTGAATTGTAAGCCTTGAATCATTGACATCATAATTCGTAACAGCACTGTTCACACTGCATTTAATTATGCGGTCAATATCATCAAGATCTGTCTCTTATACACATCTGACGCTGCCGACGAC
>UQVI01000166.1 GCA_900544515.1 uncultured Oscillospiraceae bacterium
AGATTCGCCTTAGTCTCGTGGGCTCGGAGATGTGTATAAGAGACAGATGTTAACAGATATTGAAATTGCACAGCAGGCTAAAATGAAAAAAATTACTGAAATTGCTGAGTCAATCGGTATTTCAGCGGATGAGCTTGAGCCGTACGGCCATTATAAAGCAAAGATTTCAGACAGTGTGTTAAAGAGAATGGCAGATAAAGAGGACGGAAAGCTGATACTTGTTACAGCAGTTAATCCGACACCTGCAGGTGAGGGTAAGACAACTGTATCCATCGGTCTCGGTCAGGGTATGGCCAAGATCGGCAAAAATGCGGTAATCGCACTTCGTGAGCCGTCACTTGGCCCTGTTTTCGGAATTAAGGGCGGTGCTGCCGGAGGCGGGTATTCTCAGGTTGTGCCTATGGAGGATATCAATCTTCATTTCACAGGTGATATGCACGCTATTACAAGTGCAAACAACCTTATGTGTGCTATCCTTGATAATCATATCCAGCAGGGCAATGTGCTCGGTATTGACCAGAGACGTGTTCTTGTTAAGCGCTGCCTTGATATGAATGACCGTGCTCTGAGAAATATTGTATGTTCACTTGGCGGCAAGCTGAACGGTATTCCGCGTGAGGATCATTTTATTATTACCGTTGCATCTGAGGTTATGGCAATTCTCTGCCTTGCTGAGGATTTGTTTGATTTAAAGAAAAGACTCGGCAATATCCTTGTGGCATATACCTATGACGGTAAGCCTGTTTACTGCCGCGATATCAAGGCTGACGGTGCTATGACCGTTCTTCTAAAGGATGCAATCAAGCCGAATCTTGTGCAGACTCTTGAAAATACGCCTGTTATTATGCACGGCGGTCCTTTTGCCAATATTGCTCACGGCTGTAATTCAATCCGTGCTACAAAAACGGCAATGAAGCTCGGTGATTACTGTATTACTGAGGCAGGCTTCGGCTCTGACTTAGGTGCTGAAAAATTTCTTGATATCAAGTGCCGTTTTGCAGGTGTTAAACCGTCCTGTATTGTTCTTGTTTCTACAGTACGTTCCATGAAATATAACGGCGGTGTGCCAAAGACTGAGCTTGCGCAGGAAAATATGGAGGCTCTTGAAAAGGGCAGTGTAAATCTCGGTGCGCATATTGATAATCTTAAAAAGTTCGGTGTGCCTGTCGTTGTGGCAATCAATCACTTTTATGCCGATACGGATAAGGAAATTGAGTTTGTAAAGCGTTTCTGTGAGAGCAAGGGTGCTGATTTCTCAGTAACCAAATGCTTTGCACAGGGCGGTGAAGGCTCAGCCGAGCTTGCACAGAAGGTTGTTGATGCCTGTGAAAAGGAAAATGATTTCCATCATCTTTATGATGTGGATATGCCGCTTTACGATAAGATTGAAACGATTGCTAAGGAAATTTACGGTGCGGACGGTGTGGATTATACGAAAGAGGCTAAGAAGAGCATTGATGAGTTTATTGCTCTGGGTGCAGATAAAATGCCTGTTTGTATGGCAAAAACCCAGTACAGCCTTTCAGATAACCCTGCAGCACTCGGCAGACCGAAAAATTTCAGAATTACAGTTTCATCTGCAAGTCTTTCAAACGGTGCAGGCTTCATTGTGTGTCAGACAGGCTCCATTATGACGATGCCGGGTCTTTCCAAAAATCCTGCAGCATACAGTATTGATATTGATGAAAACGGTAATACGGTAGGACTTTTCTGATGAAGGAATATAAAACGGATAGCTATGATAAGACAGTAGCACTGGGTGAGCAGATTGCTAAGGAGCTGCCTAAGGGCTCTGTGATTGCTTATCTCGGCGGACTTGGTATGGGCAAAACTGCTTTTACAACAGGAGTTGCCAAAGGGCTGGGCATTGATGCTGACGTGTCCTCGCCGACATTCGCAATCTGTAATACGTATATCGGCAGTGCGAATACCCTTTACCATTTTGATATGTACCGTGTTGACGGCTGGGATGACTTGTATTCAACAGGCTTTTTTGATTTCCTTGATACAGATGCATATATGGCAGTGGAGTGGAGTGAAAACATTTACGGTGCACTGCCTGATGATACCTGTATGGTTGAAATAGCTAAAGCAGATGAGAACACAAGGACCTTTAAAATATATAAAAAATCAGAGGTCGAGGAATGATTTTATCAATTGATTCGGCATCGGTTACGGCTTCTGCCGCTCTGACCGATGGTGAAAATGTAATAAAAAGTGAATTTATAAATGCAGGGCTGACCCATAGCGAAACCCTTTTGCCTATGATAAAAAGAGTTATGCAGGGATATGATTTTAAAGAGCTTGATGCCATTGCAATTACCGCAGGGCCCGGCTCCTTTACAGGTGTGAGAATCGGTGTTGCAACTGCTAAAGGATTGGCATTTGACGCCGGTATTCCCTGTATCAGTGTTTCAACGCTGGAGGCAATAGCGTATAAGCATATTGATAAAAACGCAGTTGTATGCGCTCTTATGGATGCAAGGCGTATGCAGTTTTACAATGCACTGTTCAGAATTGAAAACGGTGTTGTGACAAGACTTTGTGACGATAGAGCAATTTCAATTGATGATTTGCGTGAAGAGCTGAAACTGTATGACGATGTAATTCTTGCAGGTGATGGTGCAGAGCTGTGTTACAATAATATCGAACTTGAAAATGTTACTCTTGCTGATGCGGAAAGCAGATATCCTGACGGTGTCAGTGTTTCAAAATCAGCTTTGAATAAAGAAAAAATTTCAGCTGCACAGCTTATGCCTGTTTATCTCAGATTGAGTCAGGCAGAGCGTGAGCTGAAACTGAAAAAGAGTTAAAACAATTGTGATGAAGGAGAATAAATATGATAGCTATAGGAAGTGACCACGCAGGTTTTCCGCTTAAGGAGGAAATTAAAAAATTCCTGGATGAGAATAAAGTTGAATATGTTGATGTAGGATGCTATTCACCTGAACGTTTTGATTATGCCATTTCCGCTCAGAAGGCTTGTGACAAGGTTGTGTCAGGCGAGTGTGATAAGGCCATTCTCTGCTGCGGTACAGGTGTAGGTATTTCAATGGCAGCGAATAAGGTGAAAGGTATTCGTGCCTGCTGTTGCTCTGATTATTTCAGTGCTAAATATACAAGAGCGCATAATGATGCAAATGTGCTTTGTATGGGTGACAGGGTAATCGGTGCAGGACTTGCCTGTGAGCTGGTTGACGTGTTCCTGAACACTGAATTTGAAGGCGGACGCCACGCAACGCGTGTTGACCAGATTATGGCAATTGAAAAGGGCGAAAAGCTTTATTGAGAAAGTACATAATGAAATGGCAAAAGCCACAAACAAGTATGTTTGTGGCTTTTGTCGTTTTTGCTGCTTTTTATTTTTCGGATAAAATTTCGATTATGGAGTCGAGCTGTGTCTTTGGTACACCGAAATCAGAAAGGCAATTATATGTCTTTTCGCTTAAAGTATTTCCATCTGCCTCCATAATTGCCTTGTAATATCCGCTCTTTGTAATTCCTGTTATTTTTCTTGTTCCGCCGATAGCTCCGAGATTGGAAAATAAATAGTCTTTATATAAATCCTCTTCGGAAACACCGAGCAAAGCATTCACTAAAAATGATATCATACCTGTTCTGTCAGTTCCGATATTGCAATGGAAAATAATCGGATAATTTTCAGGTTTTGAAAGAATTGAAAAAACATGGAGTATTTCCTCTTTGTTGTCGTCAAAAGTATTGCCTCTCCATTCCATAGGGCAGCTGTAATAATTTATATCAGAACCTAAGGGACTTGATGTAATTTGTCCTGTTTCTCCGCTGTCTCTTATACACATCTCCGAGCCCACGAGACTAAGGCGAA
>UQVI01000167.1 GCA_900544515.1 uncultured Oscillospiraceae bacterium
AAATAAGCCTTTGGTTTTTTGCAGACAGGACATTGATTAGGTGCACCTTTTCCGATAACGATGTTGCCGCAGTTTGAGCATATCCAGATTTTATCCTCATCTCTGCTGAAAACAAGACCGTTTTCAACATTTTCAAGCAGTTTTCTGAAACGCTGTTCGTGCTCCTTTTCAATTTTAGCAACAGATTCAAAAAGAAATGCGATGTGGTCAAAGCCTTCTTCCTTTGCCTCCTTAGCAAAGGTGGAATACATATCCGTCCATTCGTAGTTCTCACCGTCTGCTGCGTCTTTTAAATTCGTTGCAGTGTCAGGCAGATCTTCAGAGCCATTGAGAAGTTTAAACCATATCTCTGCGTGTTCACGTTCGTTTTCAGCGGTTTCTCTGAAAATCTCGGCAATCTGTACAAATCCGTCCTTTTCCGCCTTTGAAGCATAGTAGGTGTATTTGTTTCTTGCCTGACTTTCTCCGGCAAAGGCTGCCATTAAATTTGCCTGTGTTTTTGTTGCTTGTAAATCCTTCAAAAAAGACCTCTCCTTTTAGCTGATCTCAGCTTTATAATCCAAGTCTTTTTATTTTTGACAGAATTTCAACAAATATACACCAGAGTATCTGGAAAATTACAATATTGACTGCACCGAGCTGACTTATACCGCTTACAACAGCAAGCAGTGTTACCACGCCAAAGCCGAGTGCACTGCCAAAGGATATGAGTACACTGAGCATTTTTCGTGTTTCTTCAAGGTTTTCCGCACCGCTCATTGCGGATACAAAGCCGAGTGCACTGCCGTTATGTACTACATAGGCAGGGGATTTCTCAGCACACATATTGGAATACTTTTCAAACGCTCTGCCGTTTGATGAATTCATAACACGTACAAAGCCGTCAGGCAAGGAGAAGAGCTCGGCAATGCTTTCATCGTTAATAAATGGATCTGAGCTCTTTACAAGGATGGTCATTCCGCTTTTTTCAAGCTTTCTCAGTGCTCGCTTAAGTGAAGGGTCAGCGTTATACGATACGACGAACATTGCCATAACCTTGCCTGTTACTGCAAGGTAAAGGATCTTTCTGCCCTTGCGTGTGTACTTGGCTTCAAATTCCTCTTTAGGCACCTGTACACCATGATGAATCAGAAGTTCTCTTGTGCCGACCAGTATCTTTTTTCTGTATATCCACGCGGAGGTTCCGAGTCTGTCCTCATACACAACGCCGTCAACATCAGGCAGAATTGTCTGCTTTCCGATAACAACATCGTCAAACACGTAGGAAAGGGGACTTTTTGTTTTCATAATAACGGCTGCCGTTTTTAAAATAACATCGTCAGCCTTTGCACCGTTAAAGGTTTTAATGCCGTGAATTTCACAGCTATTTGGACCGAAAAGGTCCTGTGCTTCAATCACAATAGCGTTAGCGTTATCGACAACCTTTGCTCCCTCAAATCCATTAATCATAGCACCGCTCTTTTTCAGTGCCTTAGACACACCGAGCAGGGCACTGTTGGTATTAAACAGTGAAATGCAGGGAACGGATATACACATTCCGCAAACGGCAATGTTGAGTCCGATATGCCAGTTGTGATTTATGATAGAAAATACGGCAAATAAAACCAGATTCAGTCCAAGCATAATCAGACCGGTTACCTTTGCAATACCGTCGGCAGGCTCGTCACAGCAGCCGATGTCGAGAAATTTGGTAGGGAAATCCGTTTTTATGCTTGTTTTAAGGCTTGCTTCACCTGTAAGCAGTCCTCTGCTTATAATGGTAGCATCAACCGTATTCAGTATATCCTCAACGGTATGCGTTGAATCAAGACCTGTCAGGAATTCAAAATTCTCAATGATTCTGGTAAGAAGAAAGTATTTGCCGACACTGCTCATTAACAGGGCAAAGCTTGCCGCAAGGGGATAAACATTTCCACCGTCGATATAGACATTGCTGTCAAACATCATAAGAACGGTGTGCGCAAGCACAATTAAACTCAGTATAGAAATAGGGAAGTCGCTGTTTATTCCGCTTTTCAGTTTAAAGCCGTGAATGATTGTTTTGATATTTACTATGATTACAGCCGCAAAGATTACTGTAATTGTAATGAAATATACCGTGTAATCAAGCAGGAAGGACGGCATATACGCACTGTCCTTAAAAAAGGTTAACAGACCGAGCAGAATCGTTAAAACAAGCGTGATTGTAAGACTCAGCGTAACAGATGATTTTGATGCAAACAGCCTTTCAAGGAAAGTTGTTTTTTCCTCACCGTTTTCATAATCGTTCTTGACAACCTTCTGACCTGAATTTTCGTCATCAATATCATCAGGACTGAACAGACGGAATTTATTTACCTTTTCGCGTCGGCGCTCCTTAAGCTGCTTTTCAGCCACATCCTCGTCTATCTTTGCTACCTCTTCTGTGATATCCTCAAAGCCTGCAAGAACAATCTGTTCTCCCTCATCACTGCTGTAAGACTCATCGTGTTTTATGTAATCCAAAGGGGAGAGCTTTGTATGCTCCAGCTCATCTACTGCCACGATAGTCGGAAGCTCCTGTAAATCAGAGGTTTTATCAAACTTTGATTTACTTTTTATTGTTGCAGGTCTTTCAATAATTTCCGGCGGACGCTTGGAATAAAGCGGCTCCTTTGACTGACTGCTGAAAAAGCTTTTCTTCTTTTTTATATCACTGACATTTTCGACAATACCGGTTTTATCATCAATAGCTACTGCTCTTGTTTTCTGGTCAACTATCCTTGTTTTTTCATTACTGTCATTGCTGACAGCCTCTTTTATCATATCGTTGTCAATGATTGCAGTTTTCTGCTGTGATGATTTTTTTTCAGTTTGTACAGGCTTTGGCTCAATTACAATATTTTTCGGATCAAGCTTCGGCACTTCAATATCCCTTTCGGTAATTTCACGTGCTGTGGAATTAATATCCTTCATAGCCGATTTAGCCGTTTTTATTGTTTTTTTGCGTATTTCCTCTGCTTGTTTGATGATTTCTTCAATTGATAAATTCTCACTCATATTGCATCACTCATAACCCAAGTCTTTGTTTTGTTACTTCGTACATAATGATTCCTGCGGCAACTGAAGCATTGAGCGAATTCACATTACCGCACATTGGCAGGCTCACTGTCACATCACATTTTTCTTTAATAAGTCTGCCTACACCCTTGCCCTCGTTGCCTATAACAAGAGCACAGCCGCCTGAAAAATCCGTTTTACACCAGGATTGTCCGTCCATATCTGCACAGTAAACCCAGATATTTTTCTTTTTCAGATCGTCGATTGTTGAGGCGAGATTGCTTACTCTTGCTACTCTCATATATTCAAGAGCACCGCAGGAGGTTTTCGCCACAATGAAATTAAGTCCCACATTGCGCCTTTTCGGAATAATGATGCCGTGCGCACCGCATGCCTCAGCACTGCGGATGATAGCACCTAAATTGTGGCTGTCCTCAATTTCATCACAAATTATAATGAATGGCTGCTCATTTCTGCTTTTTGCATATTCCAGAATTTCATCTATGGAGGAATAACTGTGAGCAGGTACATTGGCAGCTACGCCCTGATGATTGGCATTGCCGCACATAAAATCCAGTTTTTTTCTATCAACGTTTTTGATTACAATTTTATTTTCTCTGCACATTGCAATAATGCGGTTTATTGAACCTTCACGCTCACCCTTTGCAATGAGCACATTTTCAATTTCACGTCCGCTTTTTAAAAGTTCAATAACAGCATTTCTGCCGATTATTAAATTATCATTCTTTATCGTTTCATCTTTAGGCATTTTTATATCTCCATACAATTTATCATTATAATTATAACAT
>UQVI01000168.1 GCA_900544515.1 uncultured Oscillospiraceae bacterium
CGGCAGCGTCAGATGTGTATAAGAGACAGTTTAAATACAATATTTAGTATAATATAAGCAATGATTTTTAGGAGGAAAACGAATGGCTTCAGATAAAAAAGCGGCTCTTGAATCCGCAATGAAACAGATAGAAAAGAAATATGGTGCCGGTGCAGTTATGCGTCTCGGTGAAAATTCAAGCCTTAAGGTTGATGCTATTTCAACCGGCTCACTTACACTGGATATAGCAACAGGTATCGGCGGACTTCCAAAGGGAAGAATTGTTGAAATCTACGGACCTGAATCAAGCGGTAAAACAACTCTTGCACTTCACTGTATTGCAGAGGCACAGAAAGCAGGGGGCGAGGCTGCATTCGTCGATGCTGAGCACGCACTTGATCCTGTTTATGCTGCTAATCTTGGCGTAGATGTGGATTCACTCCTTGTTGCGCAGCCTGATTACGGTGAGCAGGCACTTGAAATTACAGAGCAGCTTGTAAGCAGCGGCGCTGTGGATATTATCGTTGTTGACTCTGTTGCAGCACTTGTACCTAAGAGCGAAATTGAAGGCGATATGGGTGACAGCCACGTTGGTCAGCACGCACGTCTTATGTCTCAGGCTCTTCGTAAGCTTGCAGGTACTGTTAATAAGACAAACTGTATTATTATATTCATCAACCAGCTACGTGAGAAGATTGGTGTTATTTACGGTAATCCTGAGGTAACAACAGGCGGTAGAGCACTGAAGTTCTATTCCTCCATAAGAATTGATGTAAGAAAGGCTGAACAGCTTAAGAACGGCACTGAGATTTTAGGCTCCCGTACTAAGGTTAAAATTGTTAAGAATAAGGTTGCTCCGCCTTTCAAATCAGCTGAGTTTGACATTATGTACGGCACAGGAATCAGCAAGGACGGTGAAATCCTTGATATGGCTGTTGAGTATGATATTATACATAAAGGCGGTTCCTGGTTCTCATACGGTGACCAAAGGCTTGGTCAGGGACGTGATAATGTCAAGGCAATGATTAAGAATGATCCTGACTTTGCTGCTGAGCTTGAAGCGAAAATCAAAGAAAAGATGAAGGAAATTCAGGAAACCTCAAAGCAGAAGTACAGACCAAAGGCTGCACCAATGGCAAAAACAGATGCGGATGAAACACCAGCTCCTGCTAAAACAACACGTGCAGCTGCAAGAGCAAAGCTTGACATTGCTGTTGAGGACGACGAGGATTAATGATTATTAAGCACCAGAGGGGGAGGGGAAACAAGGTTCACCTTCTCCTTGATGATGAATATGTAATTACAACGGATATAAATTTCTGGCTTGATCATTATATTGCTGACGGAACAGAGATTGATGAAGAGCAGTGGCAGGAACTTGTTGAGGGAATCAATTATAAAAAAGCGCTCAACAAGTGTGCCGATTTGCTGTCAAGGCGTGAGCATTCCGTTAAAGAGCTTAGGACAAAACTGCTGAGAACGATTGACGAAATCAGTGCTGATAAAGCAATCAACAGATATCTTGAGGCAGGTTATCTTGATGATGAGCATTTTTGTGAAAGTCTTGTTGAATATCTGTTCAATGTAAAAAAATATTCCACTGCCCACGTCAGGCAGGAATGCTATAAACGCGGTGTTGACAGCGATATTATAAGACGTGTTATCGATGATTTTGAAATGGATAATACGGATACAATTGTTGAGTTGATTACTAAAAAATATTCTTCAAAGCTGGAGCAGGAAAACGGTAGGGAAAAGGTAATTGCAGCCTTGCAGAGAAAAGGCTTTTCCTATTCAGATATTAAATCAGCATTTTACAGGTTAGAGGAAGATGAATTTTAAAGTAGGAATGATATCACTCGGCTGTCCGAAGAATCAGGTTGACGGCGAGGTTATGCTTGAAAAACTGAATAAAAGCGGTTTTGATATTGCACAGTCCATTGAGGACAGTGATGTTATGGTAATTAACACCTGCGGATTTATTGAGGACGCTAAGCGTGAAGCGATTGAAACCATTCTTGAAGTGGCTGAATATAAAAAAGCAGGGCTTATTTCTGCAGTTGTCGTAACAGGTTGTCTTGCAGAAAGATATCAGGATGAAATTTTAAAGGAAATTCCTGAGGTTGATTCTGTTATCGGTATCGGCGCTGACAAGGATATTGTAAAGGTTTGTCAGAAGGCTCTGATAGGCGTTCAAACGAGTTTTTACCCTGATAAGAAGTATCTTCTGCTTGAGGGTGACAGAATGCTTTCCACACCGCCTCACTGGGCTTATTTGAAAATCAGTGACGGTTGTGATAACAAATGCTCCTATTGTGCAATACCCGGAATACGCGGCAGTTATATTGAGCGTGATATAGAAAGCATTATTGCTGAGGCAAATAAGCTTGCGGCATCAGGTGTTAAGGAGCTTATTATAATCGCACAGGATACCACAAAATACGGTCTGAAACTTTATGGAGAATACAAGCTTGCTGAGCTTTTAAAAGAGCTTGTTAAGATTGACGGCATTGAATGGATTAGATTATTTTACTGCTATCCTGACAGAGTAACGGATGAGCTGATTGACGTTATAGCAAGTGAGGAAAAGGTTTGCTCTTATATTGATATTCCTCTTCAGCACTGCAATAATGACATACTCAAGTCAATGAACAGATACGGCTCTTATGACAGTCTCAAAAAGCTTTTGACTAAGATGAAAACGAAAATCCCTAATCTTTCCCTACGCACTACCTTTATGGTCGGCTTTCCCGGTGAAACTGAGGAGCAGTTTGAAGAGCTGTGCCGTTTTGTTAAAGACATTGAATTTGACAAAATGGGCTGCTTTACGTACTCACCTGAGGAGGATACACCTGCTTTTGATTTTGACAATCAGATTGATGAGGACATAAAAAAACGACGAGCAGAGGTACTGATGGATATTCAGTATTCAATTACCGAAAACGCGAATAAAAAGCGCATAGGAAATATTTATAAGGTTGTTGTCGACGAAAAGGACGGAGACAAATATATCGGCAGATCCTATCTTGATTCACCTGAGATTGACAGCGGCATCATTATCACATCCGAGCGTGCCCTTTCCTCAGGAGAATTCATTAACGTAAAAATTACCGATTACGACGGATATGATCTTATAGGAGTGGAAATATGAATTTACCTAATAAAATTACAGTATTCAGATTTTGCTGTATACCGTTTTTAATGGCGTTTGCTTATATTGATTTCCCATATCACTGGGTCGCAACATTGATTGTATATTTTATTGCTTGTATGAGTGATAAGGTTGATGGTATCATTGCAAGAAAACGCGGACTTGTTACCGATTTCGGTAAATTAATGGATCCGCTTTCTGATAAAAGTCTTGTGTTTGCGGCTTACATCATTTTAATTGATATGGGATGGCACACCGACATTTGTCTTATGCTGATGCTTGCTCGTGAATTTTTGGTTGCAGGTATCAGAATGGCCGCTGCCACAAACGGCGAAGTCGTTGCCGCTAACGGCTTTGGAAAATGCAAAACCTTTTTACAGATGTCAACTACAGGTATGACATTCCTGCTCCTTGCAATAGGTGAAGGAAGTGCAAATATTGATATGTCAACCCCTTGGCTGAACATCTACTGCACAATCGCATTCTGGATTGTTACGGTTGTTGCTGTATTAAGCGGTCTGATTTACGCAAAGGACGGCTGGCACCTGATTAAAACAAAATAGTTGCAAATTCTGAAAAAAATATATATAATATTAT
>UQVI01000169.1 GCA_900544515.1 uncultured Oscillospiraceae bacterium
CTACACTCGACTAGTCGTCGGCAGCGTCAGATGTGTATAAGAGACAGATTATATTCACAGAAACTGTCAACAATCTCTCTCGGCTCGTCCTCAAAGGAGCGTTCAATTTCCAGCGGCTGTGCCGTTTCAAGCATTCTGTCACATACGGAAAGTACCTGCTCTGGGTCAACATTACCCACAACAGCCAGGCACATATTGTGAAGATTATAGAAGGTATTATAACAATCATAAAGCAGCTTGTCTGTTATCTGCGCTATGGACTCCACTGTTCCTGCAATATCTATACGGACAGGATGATTATGATAAAGCAGCTTAAGAAGATTAAAAGTGCTCATCCAGCCTGCCACATCATAATACATTGTAATTTCCTGACCGATTATACCCTGCTCCTTTTCCACAGTTTCCTTAGTAAAATAAGGATGTGTAACAAAATCAAGCAGTATTTCAAGCGAGGCTTCAAAATTGTCGCTGCACTGAAAAAGATAACAGGTTTTGTCAAAGGAGGTGTAAGCATTGGCTGATGCACCGGTTTTCGCATAACGTGTAAATGCATCCAGATCCTCGCTTTCAAAAAGCTTATGCTCAAGAAAATGTGCTATACCCTCAGGCACTGTTGTCCAGCAATCACTGTCTGAGCGTTTAAACTTTGTATCAATTGAACCGTATCTTGTGCCGAATACGGCATAGGTTGAGGAATAATTTTCCTTCGGCATAACAAAGATTTTAAGACCTGATTTATGGTCAATTTCGTAATACTTTTCACCAAGCTCGACAGATTTCATTTCCTTCATTACTTTCCCTCCTTTGGTGCTGAAAGCTTATAAATTGTATCAAGCGACAATAATGCTGCACATTGCTTCACATCGTCCATCGTTACAGAATCATTTTTCTTAACAGACTGCTCAGGTGATTTTATTTCTTCGGAAATAATCTGATTTGCATACCAGCTTTCAATCAGTTCAGGCGTATCATTTACAGACATAATTGCATCACGCAATCCCATTTTGGAAGAACTGAATTCCTCTTCAAAATTACCATTTTTGATTTCATCAAGCTGGTGAAGAATTTCATTTACAGCCTTGTCCATATTTTCCTCATTGCAGCCGCACTGAATCATAATACAGCTCTTTTGCTTTGTATAACGTGCTGAGCAGTAGTAGCAAAGGCTCATTTTTTCACGCACGTTGGCAAACAGCTTTGAATAAGGACCGCCGCCGAATATGTCACAAAACGTACGCATAGCAGGCGTAAGCTCGTCCTCAGGCTTAAGATTAACACGAAAGCCCAGAACAAGCTTTCCCTGTTTCACGTCAATACGTTCCATCTTTTCCTTAACCTCTTTGCACTCAGGTACAAATACAGCATCAGGCAAAGGCGTATATTCTCTCTTCACAGCGGAAAATACTTCTTTAAGATGAATCGCTGCCGTTTCAATATCAGCACTGCCGACAACGGTTACCATCATCTTTGCAGTTTCAATGGCTGTTTTCCACGCAGTGTATACATCCTCTGCCGCAATTTTTTTCACATCATCTGCTGTGCCGTAACGGTCAATGCCATACGGCTCATCGGCAAACATAAGAGCCTCTGCCTTTCGCAGTACATAAGTTCTTTTTTCATTCTGCTCGGACTCGATTTTTTCGATAAGGATACGTTTTTCAGATTCAATATCCTCAGGAAAAAACGCTTTGTTATCATTCAGTCTTGGCTCAAAAATCAAGGATGTCAGCAGCTTTATGCATTCAAGGGAAATGCTGTCTGCATCCAGTGAAAACTTGTCATCAAGGCTTGTAATACCCAGCTTAAGAACCTGAGACTCACCCACCTTTGAAACAACGGCAGATAATGAAGCACCATATAAAAAAGCAAGTTTTTTGTTCAGTGATGATAAATTCGGATAATCCTTACTTCTTCTTGAAAGTAAATTTATTAAAAGTGCATTAACAGATGCAGTTTCTTTTTTCAGCGGTAATGCAAGGCTTACTGCAATTTCATTCGTTTTAAAATGATCTGCATTCACACCCAGAAGGGTAACGCCCTGCACAATCTCCTTTTTATTAAAGTTCAATTTTTATTCCTCCGGATAAAGCAAATTAAAATATTGAATGTTGTACTAATCAATATAACATATTATTGCCAAAATTTCCACATATTATTTATTAATTATAACAGTAAATAAAGCAGCGCCATTATGAGCGTGTTGTCTGCACCCTCCTTTGACAAAAGCATAATAAGTGCCAGAATAATAAAAAAGGATTTATCCTGCTCCTCATCCGATTTTTCATTTGATTTTTCCGAAGGTGCAGGATTTTCAGTATTCTTATTCTTTATTCTGCTTGTCTGCTCTCTTTTGGGTTCAGGCTGCGGTGTCTCCTCACCTGTAAATCTTGAGGCACGGTTGCGCATTTCCTGTACTCTTCTTTTTGCCGCGTTTATATCTGCTTCCGAAAACTGAGCCATCAAAACAACTCCCTCAAAAGCGGAAGAACTTCAAACAGCTTTAATATTCTCAAAGCCTGATCAGCCCTGTTCTGCTTATCAGAATTAAGGTGTGGCTTAAGTGCCATTATTAAATCTGCATTCTTGCTTTTCGTATTATTCATTTTTTCAAATATGGTTTTCGCTTTCATCAGCATATCAAAATCAATATTATCAAAGCTGTTCCCCAATGCAAGTGCATTTGAAATATCAGGTATACCTCCTGAATTATTATTGGTATTATTGCCCTGCTGAGCCGGCTGTGTGTTCTTCTGTGCCTCCTCACCTAAGATAGATGAGGCGACACCCTTGAGCATATCTATATCATCAGCACTTAAGCTGTTAATAATTTCATTAAGATTCTCCATACCTTATTATTACTTACCTTCCATTAATTTTTTCATTAGCTCCTTTGCCTGAGGAGTTGATAAAAGCTTTTCGGCAGCCTCTTTGTTTGACAAAACATTTTTCAGCTGTTTTGTAGCATCAGTGGATAGATTCTTATTTATAAAATCATCAAGCTTTCCGTTGTCTGCCGCCTGCTTCATTTTCTGCATATCAATTCCTGTTTTCTGCTGTGCGTTTTTCATCATCTTATTCAAATCATTATTATTCATTGAAAAAATCTCCTCTATATTGTATAATATTATCTATTACAATCTATGAAACAGTGTGGTGTTTTATGAATGAGAATTGTGGTTATATCCGATTCACACAAAGCTATGGGGAATCTTTTTGATATCATTGAAATGCATAAGGCAGATGCGGATTTATTCATATTCTTAGGTGATATGGATGATGATTTTGACAGTGTCATTGATGTTTATCCGATGCTGAAATATTACCGCGTTGCAGGGAATAATGATTGGTATTCCTCCTATCCAGAGGAACAGTTGATTGAATGCGGCGGCAAAAGAATATTTTTTGCACACGGGCATACTTACCGTGTTAAAATGGGATATGAAAATATTATCGAAAAAGCAAAGTCGGTGAATGCGGATATCTGCCTTTTCGGTCACACACACGTTCAGTATACCAATTACGATGATGGACTTTACATTATGAATCCCGGCTCGGTACGTCAGTACAAATACGGTATGGTTGACATTTTAGACAATGGAATTCTGCTGCTGCCCGCAGAAATATGAAATAACCCTTGCAGATAAGCTGAGGTACGGTAACGAAGTATTGGTTTTTCGCAGAAATTGCCTGAAATACAG
>UQVI01000170.1 GCA_900544515.1 uncultured Oscillospiraceae bacterium
CGACTAGTCGTCGGCAGCGTCAGATGTGTATAAGAGACAGATTTTAGTATAATAGCAGTTTTCACATAACTTTATTTATATTAAGATACATTATTTTATAAAGATTTAATTACTCAGAATTAAATCACGAGGTACAGCATATGACAATATTTGACTTTTTCACACTGCTCGGCGGTCTGGCAATGTTCCTGTTCGGCATGAATGTAATGGGCTCAAACCTTGAAAAAATCAGCGGTGGTAAGCTTGAAAGCATACTTGAAAAGATGACAAACAACCGCATAAAGGGTGTATTGCTTGGCTTGGTGGTAACTGCAATCATTCAATCCTCCGGTGCAGTAACCGTTATGGCTGTGGGATTTGTAAACAGCGGTATTATGGCTCTCAAGCAGGTTATAGGTATCATTATGGGAGCTCATATCGGTACAACTGTTACCGCATGGCTGCTCTCACTTACAGGTATTGAAGGCTCAAACATTTTCCTTCAGCTGCTTAAGCCCTCATCATTTGCTCCTGTACTTGCTTTTATAGGCGTTATCATTCTTATGTTTGCTAAAAGCGATAAAAAGAAAAGTGTTGCAAATATCCTTTTAGGCTTTGCTATTCTAATGATTGGTATGAATGCAATGAGCGGTGCTGTTTCAGGACTTAAGGATGTACCTGAATTTACAAGTCTTCTGCTTAAATTCTCCAATCCTCTTCTGGGTGTTCTCGCCAGTGCTGTACTCACAGCTGTTTTGCAGAGCTCATCAGCCGCTGTCGGTATTTTACAGGCTTTATCCGCAACCGGCGCAATATCTGTTTCAGTTGCATTCCCGATTCTTCTCGGTATGAATATCGGTGCCTGTACGCCTGTACTTATTTCTTCAATCGGCACGAATAAAAATGCAAAGCGTACTGCACTCGTCAACCTTGTACTTGCAGTTAGCGGTGTAACTCTTGCAATGATATTATTCTATGGACTCAATGCAATTATCGGTCTGCCGTTTATTAAAGAGCAGGTTAATGCAACAAGCATTGCTGTTATCCACTCTGTGTTCAACATTTTTGCAACAATTGTCTTGTTCCCCTTCGGTGGAGTTTTTGAAAAGCTTATGTATAAAATCATTAAAGAAGATCCGCAAGAAAACACAGCAGATGATGAAACATCTCTTGTTGAGGACCGTTTCCTGCTTACGCCCGCTTATGCACTTGATAAAATCAAGGAGCATTGTGATGAAATGGCTCTTCTTGCAAAAACAAATATTTCAATGAGTATTGATTTTATAAAAATTTACAGCAGAATAAAGGATGAAAAAATCAAGGAAAACGAAAAACTTCTGGATCAGTATGAGGATAAGCTTGAAACATATCTTGTAAAGATAAGTGCCCTTGATTTAAGTATTGAAGATTCAATGCGGGCAAGTAAGTATTCACACGCAATCGGTAACTTTGAACGTATAGGCGACTATGGTGTAAACATTCTTAAAACAAAACGCAAAATGCACAAAGAAAAAATACATTTCACGACCGACGCAAATAAAGAGCTTGATATTATGGGAAGAGCCGTTAAAGAAATTATTGAAAACTCAACCAATGCATTTATCAATAACGATATTGAACTTGCACAGACAATCGAACCGCTCGAACAAGTTATCAATAATCTGAAAGCTCAGCTGCGTGCAAGGCACTCAAGAAGAATGAGCGACGGAGAATGCAGCATTGAAAACGGTATGCTGTTCTTTGATATCATCAATTCCTTTGAACGTATAGCTGACCACTGCTCAAACCTTGCTGTATGTATCATTGAACTTTCACAGGGCAGTTATCAGACACACAGCTATCTTAAAGGGGTAAAAAATTCTGATAATAAATACTTTATGGAAAGCTTTGAGGAATACCTTAACAAATATGCAGTCAGATAATGAGGTAGTATATGGAAAACAGACAGCTTGTATACATAGTTGAAGATGATACATCTATCCGTGAACTTGAAATGTATGCTCTGAAAAATGCAAATTTTGACGTTATCGGATTCAGTGAAGGGACATCATTCTTAACCGAGCTTGATAAAAAAATACCTGATATAATTTTGCTGGATATTATGCTTCCCCAGGATGACGGACTTCAGCTGTTGACGCAGATCAGAAATACTCCACAGTACAGTGCTATCCCTGTTATTATGGTAACTGCAAAAACAAGTGAAATTGATGCGGTTAAGGGACTTGACATGGGTGCTGATGATTATATTACAAAGCCTTTTGGCGTAATGGAACTGATATCAAGAGTCAAGGCAATACTCAGGCGAACTGAAAAAAAGATAAAGCCTATCCTTGCTTATAAAGATATTGTACTTGATGAAGGCAGGCACTCAGTCCTTGTAAGCGGTACAGAAATAGACCTTACATATAAAGAGTATGAAATTCTCAAGCATTTAATAAGAAACAAAGGAATTGTTCTTACTCGTGATCGGCTGATGGAGATTGTATGGGGTTATGATTTTGAACAGGGAAACAGAACAGTTGATGTGCATATTCAGTCTCTCAGAAAAAAACTGGGCAACGCCGGTGAATATATCAAGACCATAAGGAATGTCGGTTATAAGGTCGGTGATTAAATGACAAAAAAAACACTTTCTAAAATTCTCGCCTTTGGCGTAGCAGTTATTGCCATTACAGCTATTGTTGTTGTGGCAATATTTTATTCATATGGAAATCGTCTCGGCGGCGGTATTCATTCAAATACACTGACCGATGAGAATTTTGTTGAAATATTAATTTACATATTCATTGCTATTATTGCAGTTATAGCTATGTCTGTTATGATCAGCGTAGCTATAACCAAAAGTATTCTCAAGCCCATTGACGAACTTGGAAAAAATCTTGATAACATAGATAACGTTAAGGTTTATGATGAACTAAAACCGCTTGTTGATGCTTTAAAGCAGGAAAAAGAAAAACAAAAGGCCCTTGACAGACAGAAAAAACAATTTACCGCCAATGTTTCACACGAGCTGAAAACTCCGCTGACCTCCATTGCAGGATATGCAGAGCTTATTGAGGCAGGAATTGCCAAAGAACCGGATATAAAACCGTTTGCTGCAACCATAAGAAAACAGGCTCTGCGCCTTGTAACTCTGAGTGAAGATATTATACAGCTTTCCCAGCTTGATGAAAATGATGAGCAGGGGATCGTTTTTGCCTCAGTAGATATATATGAAACTGCACGAGACTGTATTGAAGCATTATCCATAAATGCCAAAGCAAAAGGAATAAACATCACTCTTGACGGAGAAAGTACATTTATCAGAGCAAATCCATCATTACTTGAGGAACTCATTTATAACCTGTGTGACAATGCGATACGATACAATAAAGAAAACGGAAAAATAATTATAATGATATCTTCAGATAAGCATGGATGTGTTCTTTCTGTAAAAGACACAGGCATCGGAATTGAGAAAAAATATCAAGAACACATATTTGAACGCTTTTTCCGTGTAGATAAAAGCAGAAGTAAAGCCACAGGCGGCACCGGACTCGGCCTTGCCATCGTTAAACATATCGCACAAATTCATGGTGCACAGATAAATATTGACAGTGTTTTGGGTACCGGAACGACAATAACAGTACACCTGTCTCTTATACACATCTGACGC
>UQVI01000171.1 GCA_900544515.1 uncultured Oscillospiraceae bacterium
GGCAGCGTCAGATGTGTATAAGAGACAGGAGTAGCCATTGCACGTGCACTTGCTATGCAGCCGGATATTCTTTGCTTTGATGAGCCTACTTCGGCACTTGATCCTGAACTGACAGGTGAGGTGCTTAATGTTATACGCAGCCTTAAAACAGGCAACAGTACAATGATTGTTGTTACCCACGAAATGGAGTTTGCAAGGAATGTTGCTGATAAGGTAATCTTTATGGCAAATGGCGTTATTGAGGAATTCGGTACTCCCGATGAGATTTTCAATCATCCTAAAAGTGAAATTCTTAAAGCTTTTCTTCATAAAGCACTTGATACATAATTGTTTTTGTGGTTTAATATAATTATATTAATATTTGGAAAATTATTCAAAGGAGGACATTATGGAACTTAAGAACATTATTGAGAAAAAAGACGAATATGCTCAGTATATGCTTGATGAGATTACACATATCTGTAAAAATATGGATAAGCGTGATCCGGGCTCAGAGGGTGAGAAACAGGCTTGTGAGTATATGGCTGAGGTGCTGAAAAAGGATTGCGGTTGTCAGCGTGCAGATCTGGAATCCTTTAAGGAAAATCCGGGCTCATTCTTTGGCTGGATTTATTTTACAATTACTTTTGTACTTCTTGCAATTGTATTTTTCTTTTTCTGCCCGATTATTTCTGTTTTTTTGATTGTGGCAGGTTTGGTTATTGTATTTTTGCAGTTCGGTCTTTACAAGAAATGTGTTGACAGATTTTTCCCTGAAAAGACAGGACACAATGTTACAGCTGTTAAAAAGTGTACAGGCGAAGTAAAGAGAAGAATTTTCTTTAACGGTCATCCTGACGCAGCTTGGGAATGGCCTGTAAACTACAGACTCGGCGGTGTTGGTTTTGAGGGACACGCAATTATCTGCGGTGTCGGTGCTGTTTATTATCTTGTCATTTCTATTATGTACATTGCTCAGTACGGTCTTGGCTTTACTATGATTGATAAGTCTTCAATGCTTTTCAAGATGGCAATGTGGGGTCTTCTTTTTGTTCCGTTTTTGATTGGTCTTTACCGCATGTGGAATAAGAACAGAATCGTTGACGGTGCCAATGATAACCTTTCAGGCTGTTATATGGGTATCGCTGTTATGAAGGCTCTTGAGGATGCAGGTATCACTCTTGAAAATACAGAGGTTGGTGTTATTCTTTCAGGCTCAGAGGAAGCAGGTCTCAGAGGTTCAAAGGCTTGGTGTGAGGCTCATAAGGGCGAGTTCGACGATGTTCCTACCTTTATCTACTCATATGATACAATTCACGACCCTAAATTCCTTATGACTAATTATCGTGACCTTAACGGTACAGTTAAAGCGGATAAGGACGTTTCCGATTTGTTTATGGAGGCTGCTCAGGAGCTTAATATTCCTTGTAAGAAGGGTTGGGTTCCTCCTCTTGGCGGAGCAACAGATAACGCAGCTTTTTCTCAGGCAGGTCTCAGATCAACAGGCATAACAGGGCTTAACCATAAGCTTGAGGATTATTACCATACACGCCGTGATACGTATGATAATATGAATCTTCAGGGACTTGCAGATTGCTTTGCAATCAGCGTAAAGGTGCTTGAAATGTTTGATAACGGTGCTAAGCAGTAATTAAACATAATGTGTGAAAACCCGATTTATAAATCGGGTTTTTGTTATAATATCAATAAATATTGCTGCAGTGAGGAATAATTATGGCAACTACACTTGATTATATTGAATATGTATGTGAACAGATATCGGATGTCGGAGAAATACGATATAGGAAAATGTTCGGAGAGTATATGGTTTATGTCAATAATAAGCCGGTAATTACAGTTTGCGACAATACCTGCTTTGTTAAACTGCTTGATGCAATCACTCCTATGATGACAGAGGCTGAAAAGGGGTATCCCTATGACGGAGCGAAGGAGTGCTATATACTGGATATAGATGATGCGGATTTTGCTAAAGATGTTATCCGCGAACTTGAAAAGGTGACACCGCTTCCAAAGCCAAGAAAGAAGAAAAGCCAATAAATGAGTTGGATTATAATGATTTGATTTTATAAGGATACATAATTATGAATTCTGATGTTGTTAAAGAATATATATTAAATCATACTGATTTTAAATTGCTGAATATTGAATGCATAGGCAGCGGCGCAAGCGGTGCGGTATTTAAGGTCAATCTTGAACATGAGCCGTACTGTGTTGCGGTTAAGTGCAGCAAATATCCTGAGTTGTTACAAAAAGAATATGACCAGATTAAATTTATCAGTGACAGGATAGAATGCAAACTGCCGAAGCTGTATTCAATTGGTAGTGATAATAATGGCAGCAGCTTTATGGTAATGGAATACTTTGACGGTATCGGCGGAGATAAAATAAAAAATTTCTTTAAAGCGTCAAGGGTACTTTCCGATCAGATTGTAGATAATCTGCTCAAAATACATTCAGTGCATAATGATAAATTCGGTCCGATTGACAATGCAGTCTATGATACATGGTATGATTATTATTCTGAACTTGCAAAGGAAATATATGATTTTGCCGTTTATTCATATGAAAACGGAAAAATAAGAAAAAAGGTTATGGAGGCTGTTGAGTTATCATACAACAGGCTTGATAAAATTTTGCAAGATGATACAGGTATTCCTACTCTGATTCACGGCGACTACTGGCAGCCGAATTTTGTTGTCAATCCAAAAACCTATGAGCTTGTAGGTGTAATTGACCCATTTAATATAATGTGGACTGAGCCGGAATATGAGCTCTTTGCACTTGCAACAGGTGCAGGAGCAAGGCTGAAGCTCTATGAAAATTATAAGAGCAGAATCATTCCGTCGAGATATTGTGATTTAAAGCTTGAAATGTATGCCCTTTATAATGAACTCCTTTGGCATAAAAAGCTTGGTACATATAACAACAGCTATCTGCTTTACCGCTCAAAACGATTAATCAGACAGATGAAAAGAAATAAGCTGATATAAAATAAAAACGATAAATAACGCAAAAGGCATAGACACGTAAAACCAGTGACTATGCCTTTTTAATATATTCAGATTAATTTTTTGAAAGAACTAAATTCCCCTTACTATCCCAGCTGCAAAGATAAGGCTCATAATAATGTTTATTATCCTTGTCAGAATATACACCGACGGTTTCATATGTAATATCAGCACTATCCATTATACTTACGAAACCATTTTCGTTTATGAGAAAAGATTTCAATACAAAATAATCCTTTTCAATATCCATAGCATCTATGATTGAACTTGGATAAAATTTATCTGTTTCTATGCATTTATATCCGATGCACCCACTGTCTGCAGTGGTAATATAGGAATTACCGAAAGCATCATAATAGAATATATCATTGAATTCATCGGCACTGTATTCCTTGCCCATTTTATCGTATATTACTTTTTCACCGTTTTCATTTTCGTATGTAACAGGATTATCAGACAGTCCGATATGATTCAGATAATCAGCAAAATTGGTATTATAAAATATACTGAAGCTAATAATATTGATTACAAGAAAAGAGACTGACAATATGATCTGTCTCTTATACACATCTCCGAGCCCACGAGACTAAGGCGAATC
>UQVI01000172.1 GCA_900544515.1 uncultured Oscillospiraceae bacterium
CCTTAGTCTCGTGGGCTCGGAGATGTGTATAAGAGACAGTATTAAATATTAAAAAGAAAAAGAACAGATTCAGGTTATCCTTAAATCTGTTCCTCTTTAAAATTTATATGAATACTTAAAATCTGATTATTGTACTGTGCGGTGATTGTTCCGCCCATATGCTCCGTTAAAATTTTTGCAATGGATAAGCCGATACCTGTTGATTTATCCGCTGTTTCAACAGTATAAAAGCGGTCAAATAGCCTGCCGATATGCACCTCATCAAGCCCCTTTGCGTGATTTGAAAATGTGATTTCACCGTTATCACTGAGTGTTATTTTCAAGTCGCCGTCACTGTATTTGACTGCATTACCAATGATGTTCTGAAACACTCTGAGCAGTGCATTTTTATCAAGGCTACGAACAATTTTTCTGTCTGAAAGTACGATTTCAGGCTCAATATCGTTTTGCTTAATCAAAGCATAATGTGCGGAAATACTATCCTCAAGTGCTCTTGAAAGCTCCACATCTTCAAGTCTTGCATCATCAAGAGTTGAACTGATAACCGAGTACCTGAACAGCTCCTCCGTAAGCTGTTTCAGGGTTTGTGCACGCTCGGAAATGATATTCAGATACCGCTCGGATTCAGGTGATTTTTCCTCTTTTTCAAGTAAATCAAGATAACCGCAGATTGCAGTAAGCGGAGTGCGTAAATCGTGGGAAATATTTGTTACCGCATTCTTTAGTTCCATATCACCCTGATGATATTTTCTGCGGTCTTTTCTTAACTTTCTCAGCTCATTGTTGATATCACCTGCCAGCTTAAGCATATGCCTGTCACGGCAGGAGATATCAATCAAAGCATTGGTATCAGTGCTTAATCTTTCAGCAAGGGCAGAATTGATTTCATCCGCCGATTTCTGCATAAGATATATTTTTACTGAGAGAAAAATGATAACCAAAATCAGTATTGCAATGATAGCCGATAACCAGATAACCATAAAATATCCTTTACTTCAAATCCTTTTTACGAAAAGCAAAAATGCCTGCAATATTCACAATCACAGCTATTATAATGGAATAGACAATGTTTAAAACAGGCTGGGAAATTTCCGAATTTGCTGCAAGTATGCCCTGACCTGTAGGCAAAAACTGAACAAGCCATTCATCAATTTTTCTTTCAAGTCCAGAAACATAGGCAGGATTGGGAATTTCATCACCAAATTCAACTTTTCCATCTGCTGACATAGAAATGAATTCTACTGTTGTTTCCGGTTCAGCAAGAACATTATAGATGCTGCTTGCAATAATCATAAGTGCAAAAGCAAGAACGATTGACAAAACTGCTGTAGCTGCCTTATTCGTTGACAGCATACTGAGCATATTCAAAATTGCCGTAAGTGACGCGGTAATAAAAAATCCGATTACAGTATAAATGATAATCTGGGAAATTGGTGCTTTCCAGATACCGAAAAACGGAATACCTACAAGACCGGCGATAAGAAACAGTACATATATAAATTCCGTGCCTACCAGGCAGATTACATAATTTGAAAGATAAATATCAGTACGTGTATGCCCAGAAATAAGCTTATTTCTGATTGTACCCTCACTGTATTCCGTACCGAGAAACAAGGAAATAAATACTGAAAAAAAGAAACCGATCATCGGCATCAGATTGAAATAGCAGGACTCCAGTGCGGTTACATTATTTTCTATATTCTGATCTGCGTATTTTTGTGCAGTAATACCGTTGTTAATCATAGAAAAGGCTGAAAGAACAAGCATTGCCGCTGAAACAATCCAAAAAATCTTATCACGTTTAAGTCTGAAAAAATTTGCTGATAAAAGCTTACTCATTTTGATTACCTCCCAGAATATTCATATAATAGCTTTCAAGACTTTCGTCACGCTCCTGCATAGAGATTACACTGCAGTTATTTTCAGAAAGCTTTAGAACAAGCTGCGATACATTTACTTTTGAATAAATATCGGCCTTTGTCTGAGAGATAATATTATATTCCATTTTAAGCTCATCAAGAATCAGTGCAAGTGTTTTTACATCCGTAACCTCAACACGCACAGCCTTGCGGCAGTTTTGCTCAAGCTCTTTGGCACTGATTTCCTTCACGATTCTTCCGCTGTCAACAAAACCATAATGCGTAGCAAGCTTTGAAAGCTCATCAAGAATATGGCTGGAAATCAGAACAGTGATATTATATTCTCTGTTCAGCTTTAAAATCAGTTCACGTATTTCAACAATACCCTGAGGATCAAGTCCATTGACAGGCTCATCCAGAACAAGAAAATCAGGATCACCTGCCAGTGCGATTGCAATACCGAGACGCTGACGCATACCGAGTGAAAAATTTTTTGCTTTCTTTTTACCTGTATTTTCAAGACCTACAAGTCTTAACAAATCATCAATTGCGTCAAATGCCGGAATACCTAAAATGCGGTACTGCTCCTCAATATTCTGCTTTGCCGTCATATTAAGATAAATTGACGGTGTTTCCACAACAGCACCTATTCTGCGTCTCGCCTTTATAATATCCTTATCCGTATTCTTTTTTCCGTACAGAATATATTCACCTGTTGTGGGATTTTGCAAACCGCAGATGATACGTATCAGAGTTGTTTTGCCTGCACCGTTTTTTCCTACCAGACCGTAAATTGAGCCCTTTGGAATATGCATGGAAAAGTTACTGAGTGCCTTAAAACTTTTATATTTTTTACATAAGGCATTCGTTTCAAGAACATAGTCCATAAAATAATCCTCCTTTAATCTTTTACCTTAAGTCTATAATTTAAAAGTTAAGATACAGATAAAGAAAAGAGTAAAGAAACGGTTAAAATTTGTTTTATAATTCTGCCAGCTTAAAACCGATTCCCCAAACAGCCTCAATATAGTTTTTATCACTGACTTCCTTGAGCTTTTTTCTAAGATTGCTGATATGCACCTTAAGTGAGCTTTCTACACAATCAGGTGTATCCTCACTGATTCTGTCAAGCATTATGGATTTTGTTATAACCTGTTTTGGATTTTCCATTAAAAGTTTAAGTATGGCATATTCTGTTTTGGTCAGCTTTACAGCCTTATCATTAACCGTAACGGAAAATTTTGATTTATTCAGAATAATATCATCAAAGATAATTTTATCGCTTTTATTTTCAGATACATTTTTTCTCAGCTGAACACTGATACGTGCCAGCAACTCATCCGTATCAAAGGGCTTTGTAATATAATCAGCTGCACCGCCTAAAAGCAAATTTACCTTATCATTTATATCTGACTTTGCACTTAAGACAATTACCGGAGACGTATTTATTTTTTGCAGCACTTCTTCACCGCTGAGTCCCGGAAGCATTAAATCAAGAAGTATTAAATCAGGTGTTTGATTTGAAAGAAATAGAATTCCCTCCGTACCAGAATATGCCCGTGAAACCTTATATCCTTCTTTTGAAAGAATTTCAAAAAGCATATCTGAAATATGAATATCATCATCAACTACCAATATATGTTTCATTAAATCACTGCCTTCATTTTTCTACTTCAAGTATAGTATCTCTGTCTCTTATACACATCTGACGCTGCCGACGACTAGTCGA
>UQVI01000173.1 GCA_900544515.1 uncultured Oscillospiraceae bacterium
AGCGTCAGATGTGTATAAGAGACAGATTAAGAATATTAACAAAATTAAACAAAAAATGCAATATAAGATTTATAAGCAATTGCTTTTGCATACGAATTATGATAGTATAATTACAGCAAATTAAGGAAAATATCTATAATATGAAAAATAAAAATGTTGAAATAAAAAACGATCTTTGCCTTGCTCCGATGGCAGGCATTGCCGACAGAGCCTTCCGTGAGCTTTGTATCCGGTACGGTGCCGGCTACACGGTTACGGAAATGGTATCCGCAAAAGGCTTTACTATGGGTGACAAGAAAAGCCGTGCGCTGCTTGTACTTGGTGAAACCGAAAATCCTGCAGGTGCACAGATTTTCGGCGATGATCCTGAAATTATGTCACAGGCTGCCATAAAATGTCTTGATTTCAAGCCACAGATTATTGATATAAATATGGGCTGTCCTGCTCCGAAAATCGCTATGAACGGCGGCGGTGCAAGTCTTATGAAAAAACCTGAACTGGCAGGCGAAATTATAAAGGCGGTAACAGAGACAGTGGATATTCCTGTGACAGTAAAAATCCGCAAAGGCTGGGACGATGAGAATGTTAACGCCGTTCAGCTGGCTGAGATAGCTGAAAAAAACGGAGCATCTGCAATCACGGTTCACGGAAGAACGAGAATGCAGATGTATTCAGGAACAGTTGACTATGATATCATTGCTAAGGTTAAGCAGGCGGTGTCCATCCCTGTTATCGGCAACGGTGATATAAGAGATGAACAATCCGCCACTATGATGTTTGAAAAAACCAACTGCGATGCAATTATGATTGGCAGAGGTGCACTCGGCAACCCCTGGATTTTCCAAAGGCTTAATGCATATTTCAGCGAATGCCGTGTTCTGCCTGAGGTAAGCGTCAGTGAAAAAATGGTTGTTATGCTCAGACATATTGAGAAAATTATTGAATACAAGGGTGAGTACACTGCAATGCGTGAGGCAAGGCACCACGCTGCATATTACACAAAGGGTATTCACGGCTCAGCAGCCTTCAGGCGTGAAATGGGTCAACTTGAAACCTATGAACAACTGCAGGAGTTAGCATTCAGAATTGCAAAGGATAATGAATCATGATTTTTAAAAACTGTACATTTTATAATGAATTTTTTGAAAAAGAATTTGGTGATATCGAAGTTGAAAACAGTATCATCAAGCAAATCGGAATCATAGACGGCGACGGAAAGGATATGAGCGGATATATCCTGATTCCCGGTTTTATTGACATCCATATTCACGGCTGCGGCGGCGGTGATGCAAGTGACGCGAGAACGGATAGTCTGGATAAAATCACAACTGAGCTTGTAAAGCATGGTGTAACCGCCTTCTGCCCCACCTCTATGACACTCAGTGAAGAACAGCTTACCGACATTGTAAAGACGATTGCAGATTATCAGACAAAGGGAGCAAAGATTGCCGGCATCAACCTCGAAGGTCCTTTTATTGCAATGATTAAAAAGGGTGCACAAAACGGTGCTTTTGTCCGTGCAGGCTCCATTGAGGAATTCAATCATTTATATAAAAAAAGCAATGGAAAAATCAAGCTTATTACCATTGCCCCTGAGGCATTTGACAGCAAGGATTTCATTGAAGCGGTAAGTAAAAAATGCACGGTTTCAATCGGTCACTCAGCTGCAGATGCACAGCAGTGTAAAAATGCAATTGAGCAGGGTGCAAGACACGCAACACATCTCTTCAATGCAATGACTCCTATGACACACCGTGAGGCAGGAATCGTCGGAACGGTACTTGACGATAAGCGTGTGATGTGTGAGCTGATCTGCGACGGCGGTCACATCTGCCCTGCTGTACTCAGAAATACATTTGCAATACTCGGTGAGGACAGAGCAGTTGCAGTCAGTGACTCTATGCGTGGTGCAGGACTGGGTGAGGGTGAATTTGAGCTCGGCGGTCAGCAGGTATTTGTAAAAAAGAACGGCAAATACGCTGTGCTCGGTGACGGCACCATTGCGGCATCAATCACGAATATGCACACGGAATTTAAAAATCTGATCAGCTTTGGTATTGATTTCAAAACGGCATTAAAAGCCTGCACAATCAATCCTGCAAAAGCAATAAAAGAGGATGACAAAATCGGTTCCATTCAGACAGGAAAGTATGCCGACTTTGTATTCCTTGATGAAAATCTTGACATAAAAGAGGTTTACATAAATGGAACACTCGCTTAATATCGTTTTAATTGAGCCTGAAATTCCGCAGAATACCGGGAATATTGCACGAACCTGTGCGGCAACCGGTGCAAGGCTTCATCTTGTAGGGCCAATGGGATTTCAGATTACGGACAAGCAGGTAAAAAGAGCCGGTCTTGATTACTGGGACAAGCTGGATATTTCGTACTACGACAGTACCGAAGAATTTTTCGAGAAAAATGCAGGCGAAAAATTCTATTATTTCACCACAAAGGGTGAAATTGCACATTCCGATATGAAATATGAAAACAACGCATTCCTTGTTTTCGGCAAGGAAACAAAGGGTCTCCCTGAGGATCTGCTTAAGGAAAATCACGATACCTGTATAAGACTGCCTATGCGCGGAATCATCAGAAGTCTTAACCTTTCAAACGCTGTGTGCGTGGGAACATATGAGGTACTGCGTCAGTGGGGATACCCTCAGCTTTCACAAAAAGGAAAGCTGACAAAATACGACTGGTAATCACATTTTTTCAGCAGAAAATAAATCTTTACCAAGTCTTTACTTTTTCTTTCCTGCGTATTATATTTTATATGATTTAATGGCATTAAACTACAAAGGTGACATAATCGTAAGATTAAATTCACAGTAATGTAAGAATAAGATTGTATAATCAAAATATAGAATGATAAATATAGCGGAGAAATAAAATGAAATTTGATGAAAATAAGATTTTCACAAAGGCACTTTTTCTGAGCTTTCTGAAAATCATATCCTTTATTCTTGTTTTTGTAATGATACTTGAGGGACTTTCGATAACTGTATTTTCAAAAAAGGCGGCAACACAGTATAAGAATGCTTTTTCAAAATCATACAGCTTTACAACAGAGCCTGCAAACAGCATTGACATTGCGCTTATAGGCAGCAGTGATTTATACTCAGGCTTTATTCCAGTGAATCTTTGGGACAAGTACGGATATACCAGCACGGTTATCTCCACACCAAAGCAGACTGTAAGCCGTTCATACACCTTTCTTGAAGAGCTTTTAAAGACGCAGTCGCCAAAGCTCCTTGTGATTGAAACAGATATGTTCTATCAGGGTGTAGAAATTGAGCACAATCCTGACCTCAACAAAGAAAGAACGGAAAGACTTTCCACCTCTGACAAAATGAAAAGAATTGTCAAAATGATTTCAAATGTTCCGGTTGACGGAAATATTGAAAATCATTTTACTGTTTTTATGTTCCACGACGAATGGAAAAAGCTGTCAAAAAAATCATACAAGGCAGTTATGAAAGAAAAGGACACCGTAACCTGCGAGCTGTCTCTTATACACATCTGACGCTGCCGACGACTAGTCGAGTGTAGA
>UQVI01000174.1 GCA_900544515.1 uncultured Oscillospiraceae bacterium
ACTGAATAGCAATAGGTTATAAAAGACTGATTTCGTCTTAAATAGCGTTAAAAATACTCAGAATACGCAAAGTATTCCTGTGCTTTTTGCATCCTCAGGCTGTTGTTCTTCAGTTCATCAAACTATAAATAGAAACACCCTGTAAATTTTTTATTTACAGGGTGTTTTATTTGTTGTTATTTTGTTTTTAAATCGGTATTTTTTACCAGTTTGTTACATAACGGTTCAGTGCATTCTGAATTCCGCAGGCTACGCTGTTCGGATCATCCATAGTTTTATCACAGGCAACGCGGAAAACCATAACACCGCCGCAGCCTGTCAGAAGAGCATATGTTGTTTTGTCGCCTGCAAGAGCAGGGGAACAGAAAGTTCCTTCATATATCTGATTGCTGTCCTCAACATTGTAGTATTTGCTGTCCCAGTAGTTTGCCTGCTCAAGGTCTCTCCAGGTTGCCCAGAAAGGTGTAGAGTTAACCGGTCTGCCGTAAGCTGCTATGCCTATATTTATTTTACTTATGTCAGCACCGTTATTTGCAAAATCTGCAATGCCGTCCTGCGCCTGCTGGAGTGAACTCTGATAGCCGTCCTTATCGTTTCCGTCGTATGCCATAAACTGAATCTGGTCAAGTCGGTCAAAGGTCTCCTGTGAAAGTCCAAGATTTCCTGCTGATAATGCGGCTGATAAAATTCTGTCCTTACCGTTTGTATTTATACCCTCATCAAGCTTTGCTATGAATTTATCGAAATTGCTCCAATCCTCAGCAGATGCAGGGTATTCCCAGTCAATATCCACTCCGTCAAAACCATATTTGTTCACAAGGTTTATAATCTGATCAGCAATGATTTCCATATTTTTGTTCATATATACGTTTACGCCGCCGTGATTTCCGCCTGTGCCGTCTGCAAGAGCTGTGATGATTAACTTTACCTTATGATTTTTATTTGAGCGGTGAGAGATGATTTCCTTAAGTGCCTCAACCTGTTTTGCAAAGTTTTCCTCACCCTTTTCACCGAAGCTGATATTTCCGTTTTCATCCCAGTTGACTGCACCAAAAAGGATAACAGTGCTGTAAACATCATAGAATTTAGCATAATTATCAACATACTCATTTCCCTTAGCAAGTATTTCGGTAGGTACATCACCGTCTATTCTCTGATAAGCAGTAACCTCAAAATCCTCAGCACTGCGTGCAGGCTCGTTATAAAGCTTTAAGGATTTGATTTTCGCAGGGGTGCTGTCATCTCTGAATTTATCTATTGAAAGGCGTACCTTATCTGTTGTTACGGCATCAAAGCTGCAGATTTTTAAGGACTGCATTTTTTCACTCTGATAAACCGTAATCCATTCATCATTTATATATGCCTGCAGACGGAAATACTGAACCTGATTTCCTGTTTCCTTAATTACAGCAGTGTTGAAGGTTTTTTCTTCGCTGAGCTGAATTTCGGCAACACTGTTGTTTATATCGCCGTAATCACTGTTAACAGTGCTGTCAGGCTTCTGAGCAGTCCAGCATTTGCTGTTATCATCCAGCAGATGAACAGCGTCTGCCTTTTCATTGTCCTGCAGGCTTTCGTAAGTAATCTGTGCTGCCTCAACAGAATTTTCAGACTGAAAATGGATTGCAGGATAATTTTTATTGCTATTTCCTTCAAGCTGACTGAAATCCATATTTAAAGGTATAATTGTTAATGCACCGATAAGCACTGAAGCAATCAGTGCCTTGCCTGAATTGGATGCCTTTTCACAGAAAACAAGAGGGAGAGGCATCAGAACAATAACACCGAGAAGTGCAAGATTCGGAATAAGACACTGAACGCCGTTTGAAATATTTTCAAGAGCGATTCCCTTATCAAGTCCAAAAAGCAATATAGCTGTATAAACAAAAAGAATAGCACCTAATATCTCAATCATTATATGAATGATACGTATTATTTTGCTTTTTCTTATGCTTTTGTTTTCAGAAACAAGTGAAATCAGCATTATGTATGCAAATAAAATGACGGAGCATGCTCCCGCTATACCCAGCATAGCAGGCACAAATCTGTTACCCAGCGGATAAAGCTCGGCTATCCAGCCGTATGCAAATTCAGCACTTTTCAGAAAAGCAAAGGCTGCTGCGGCTAAAATATAAAAAATATATGAGCCTGCATGAGAGTTAAAACCTTTTTCAATTTTTTTAAAAAAATTCATAGCAAGATTTTCATCCTTTCGCATTTAATATTATTGAATTTGTTTCTGTTTTATTATAGTACAGCACTGTTTTTAAATAAATTCAAAATACAGTACAATAAATACACAAATCGGAAATCGTGATACTTTTTATAGTAACTGTTATGCAATGCTGCGGTTATATCTTTTCGGAGGGATTCATCATTTTTCTGTATTCAGAGGGTGAAATGGTGGTCATTTTCTTGAATTCTGCTGAAAAATAGTTCTGATCTGCAAAAGAAAGAATCTGAGCAATTTCATTTATTGAATATCTTGTATTGCTCAGATAAAGTTTGGCGATGTCAATTTTCCTCTCAAGAAAATAGTGGTAGGGTGTCATGCCATAGGTATCTTTAAATACCTTGATTATCTGATTTTTTGAGTAGCAGAAGGTTCTGCTCAGTTCATCTATTGTGACTTTCTTTTCAATGTTTGCATCAAGATATCTTTGTATCTGCTGAGGCAAATTATAAGTGCTTTTCTGAAGTGAATTTTTTATGTGGATAAACATTCTGTGCAGTATCACGGATATGTTATCTGTCATTTTTTCGTACTCATTTGAGTAGTTTTTTTGCACACGCTCTATTTCTTCAAAATAATGTGTAAGATTGCAGTTTTCAAAATAATAGCTGTTTTCAGGCAGATAGGTTTTGATAAAGTATTCAGCAAGCTCACCGTCAAATACAATCCATTCCTTGTCCATTGGATTATCCTCGTCGCAGTAATATTCGTGGCAGCTGTTTTTAGTGAGGAGGATAACGGAATTCTGTTTTGTATGATATGTGTCGGAATTAATATTGAGTATTCCGCTGCCCTTTTTTATATATTCAAGTGCTATGATCCGTGATTTTGTACGCTTAACATAGTAATCCTTATCGCAAATCGTCTTTCCTATAACCATTACATTAAGCGGATATTCGCTGCTATAAAATTTCCAGTAATTTGACGCTTCGTTCTTCATAGTGATATTCCTAAGATAATATGTGATTTTTCAAATATAATTAAATATTTTTATGTGATATTATCATAATAGCATAAATGATTTTATTTCACAAGGATGGAAAGAGGTGGACTATGTTTTCTTACAGCATAACATATGAATGTAATGGTGAAAATTTTTCTTCAAATAAAAAGGAAACACCGCATTTCAGGATTAAGGACAACTTTTCACAGGGTCGATTTACCGCTGATATGATTACAAAAAATGATATCAGAATTAAAGAGTTCAAAGTGATTTTTCCTTATTACTATAAGAAGGACAGCGTTGTATTTATAAACGGATATCAGTCCTGGACAGACAGCCGTGAGACTGTCTCTTATACACATCTCCGAGCC
>UQVI01000175.1 GCA_900544515.1 uncultured Oscillospiraceae bacterium
CGAGATTCGCCTTAGTCTCGTGGGCTCGGAGATGTGTATAAGAGACAGTTGTTATTATTGGTGCAGGAAAACTGGGTACAGGACTGGCAAACAGCCTGTCAAATGAAGAGCATAACATCACTGTAATTGACTATAGTACGCCTAAGGTTGAGGCAATTGTGGACAAGTATGATGTGCAGGGCGTAGCAGGAAGCGGCACACATATAGATGTGCTCAGACAGGCACAGGTTCCTGAGGCAGACCTTGTAATTGCTACTACACACTCTGATGAAAATAATATACTTGTATGCCTCATCTCTAAAAAACTCGGTGCAAAATATACCATTGCAAGAGTTCGAAATCCTGAATACAATGCTCAGTTTGAATTTATGAGAAATGATCTTGGCATTTCACTTATGATTAATCCGGATTTTACAGCAGCGCTTGAAATCGGACGTATAATACAATTCCCTGAGGCCAATAATGTCGAAACCTTTGCAAACGGATATATTGATATGGCCGAATACAAAATAAGGGAAAATTCCAACCTGTGCAAAAACAGTATCAGCAGTATTTCATCAAAGCTCAGAAACAATATGCTTATATGTGCCGTTGAGAGAAATGACGACGTTCATATTCCTAACGGTGATTTTATTCTCAAATCAGGTGACATTATTCATGTAACCGGTGCACACAAGGAGCTTGCAAATATAGGCAAGGTTCTGATTAACTCCAAAAAGAAGACCATTAAAAATATAATGATTATAGGCTGTTCACGTGTCAGCATTTATCTTTCAGATATGCTTGTAGGTCTCGGAAAGAATGTAATCATCATTGAAAAGGACAGAGAAAAATGTGATGTGCTTTTTGATATGGTACCTAAGGCGACTATCATTAACGGCGACGCAAACGATCACGAATTCCTCATTGAAGAAGGAATTGAAAATATGGATGCTGTCATTACATTGACAGATTCCGATGAAATCAATTTTCTTGTATCCATATATGCGCAGCGAATGGGCATACCCAAAACCGTTACAAAAATAAACAATGTAAATCTTCATAAAATGCTGTCAGATTTAGGACTTGATTCACAGATTAATGTCAGTGAAATATCGGTTTCAACAATCACACAATATGTAAGAGCTAAGGAAAATGTAAGCTCCTCTTATATGAAAACACTTTACAAATTTGTTGACGGCAAGGTTGAGGCAACTGAATTCCTCGCAGGTGATTATGTATCGTTTCTCGGTACTCCGCTGTCTAAAATCAGGATTAAGAAGAATGTTCTTATCGCAGCGATAAACAGAAATCAGGAAATCATTTTCCCCAGCGGTAATGACTGTATTGAGTCCAACGATCTTGTTGTAGTTGTATCAAAGGGCAAAAGAATCAAAAGTCTTAACGACATTCTTCAGTAGGAGTTATTTTAAAAACTATGAACTATAAGGCAGTATTATATATTTTAGGAAAAATCTTTATAATACTTGGAGCACTTATGCTGCTCCCTTTTACAATCGCACTTTACTACAGAATCAACGGCTTTCCTGAGGCAAGTTACATTTCCTTTCTTATTCCTATCGGAATTCTTTTGGCAGCAGGATTTATACTTACATTAAAAAAGCCGAAAAGCTTCAATATATATGCAAAGGAAGGCTTTGTAATCTGCGGACTCGGCTGGCTGATTATGTCAGCATTAGGTGCACTCCCCTTTGTTATCAGCGGTTGTATTCCGAGCTACATTGATGCTTTTTTTGAAACAGCGTCAGGCTTTACCACAACAGGTGCAACTATCCTTTCGGAGATACATTCCCTGCCAAAATCCATTTTGTTCTGGCGAAGCTTCACCCACTGGATCGGCGGTATGGGTATACTATCCTTTATGATTGCGGTCGTTCCGAAGGCACGGGGAAACTCTATGCTGATTATGAAGGCTGAGGTTCCCGGTCCGTCTGCAAGCAAGGTCGTATCAAAAATTGCGGACAGTGCACGAATACTTTATGTGATTTACTTTGCAATGACGATTACAGAAATTCTGATTTTATATTTCGGAAGTAAAATCACAGGCGACAATATCCGTTTTTTTGACTGTGTTGTCAACGCCCTTGCAACTGCCGGAACAGGTGGATTTTCCGTACTTAACGATTCCATTCTGGGCTACAACAGCCCTTTCACTGAATGGGTTCTGATTATTTTTATGTTCCTGTTCGGCGTGAACTTTAATTTATATTTCTATCTTCTTACCAAGAGAGTACGTGATGTTTTCAGAGATGAGGAGCTCAGAGGCTATATTTTAATCAACCTCAGTGCTGTCATTCTTATAACACTGAATATATCATCTATGTACACCAATATTTCAACGGCTGTAAGGGATTCCTTTTTCAGCGTAAACTCGGTAATGAGCACCACCGGCTTCTGCACTGCCGATTTCAACCAATGGCCTACCTTTTCAAAGGTTATACTGATCATTCTTATGTGTATCGGCGGTTCGGCAGGTTCAACCGGCGGCGGACTCAAGGTTGTACGCTTTGAGCTTTTCATAAAGCAGATGCTGTGTGATTTCAAGCAGGCACTGCGTCCGCACGCAGTGGTTAATGTAAGACTGAATCAGAAAACGGTTGATAAAAAGACGATGAAAACACTCGGCTCATATTTCAACATTTATATGATAACACTTGTTCTTTCCGTATTTCTGATTTCACTGGATAACTATGATTCCACTTCCAGCTTTACTGCAGTAATTGCATGCTTAAACAATATTGGTCCGGGACTGGGTATTGTTGGACCAACCGGAAATTTCGCAGGATTTTCGGCACTTTCCAAGATGATTTTAATCTTTGATATGCTTGCAGGAAGATTAGAACTGTTACCAATTCTCCTTTTATTCAGTCCTAACACTTGGAAAAAAGGTAAATAAAACACAAAAAAACGTATATCATCGTATGATGATATACGTTTTTTGTATTTAAAGCTGGAAATTCTCAATATAGTTATCTATACAAGTCTGAATAATTTCCTCAGCCACTTCTTTAGGTTTAACCTCTGTAACAGATGTCACCTTCTCGTGCTCAAGAGTTTTATATACCTCAAAGAAATGCTTGATTTCATCAAACCTGTGGCTTGGAAGCTGGTCAATATCACTGTAGCCGTTATAATTCGGATCATTAACAGGAACTGCTATGATTTTCTCATCCTTCTTGCCGTTGTCCTCCATAATCAGCACACCTATCGGAAAGCATTCAACAATAGTCATAGGCTGAATTTTTTCACTGCACAATACAAGAACATCCAGCGGATCATTGTCGCTGGCATAAGTACGCGGAATAAATCCGTAGTTTGCAGGATAATGCGTTGATGTAAAAAGTACACGGTCAAGCTTGAGCATACCTGTATCCTTATCAAGCTCATATTTATTTTTGCCGCCCTTTGAAATTTCAATTACTGCATAAAATTTGTCTTTCTTAATTCTCTTCGGTGAAATATCGTGCCAAATGTTCATATAAATTACCGTTACCCTGTCTCTTATACACATCTCCGAGCCCACGAGACTAAGGCGAATCTCGT
>UQVI01000176.1 GCA_900544515.1 uncultured Oscillospiraceae bacterium
ATAAGAGACAGGTTATGTAAATAATATATACGATACTGAAAAGCCGAAGAATTCCGTAATTGCAGCTTTACCGCTGGCGGTACTTGGCTTTGCAAATACACTTATTGTTGAACATCTTACAATATATAATGTTCTTCTCGCCATTTACGTTATTGTGTTCACACTGATTAAATTCAAAAAAGCTTATGTTCAGCATATTGCTTATTTTGTAGGAACAATTGCAGGTACTGCTCTGATGTTTTCCAACTCTGTTTACCACTCGGTTGCTGAAGGAAGTGATAAATACAGGACTATCGGCAGTGAGGACGGAATAATTGTTAAAGCACTTAAGGCATATTTCGAAACAATTGTAGGTGAAGGCTTTTCAAATAACATTATTTTAAATCTTTTTCTTGTGGGTGCTTGTGTAGTAATATGGTTTATGGTAAAGGACAAGCTGTCAAGAAAATCAAAGATGTTTGGATTAATTTCAATTACTGCTATGGTTGTTTCTATTTCTTCTATGATGGCTTGTGCAGTGACTTCTTTTATACTGTATACAAGAGGTGTTCGTGCGGATAAGTTTCTTATGCTGGCTAATGGTGTGGTAACAGCAATTTATATTTTAGCATTTGTGATATTCCTGTTTGTTCTGCCATTTGATATGAACCGTAAATTAAAATTGTTCTTTATTTTCTGCAGTATAGGCTGTATGATTGCACCGCTGCTTGTTGTTACGCCGATAGGCAGCAGATGCTTTTTCGCTCCTTATGTTATGATGTTGTATCTTGGCATGGAGTTTTACAGTCTGTTTGATGAGAGAATTAAGAAAAAATGTGACAAGGTGTCTAAAGTCACTATGATTACAGCAGCTGTTGGCTTGATTTATCTGTTCTATATTTACGGTACAATCGCAGTCAGCAATAATGCAAGAATTGAGAAAGCACAGAAGGATGTGCAGAATGGTATTGAAAAAATTCAGATTGAGGAGCTGCCGTACAAGGAATATGTGTGGTGTTCCGATCTTGATGAAAAGGTCTGGAAAAGAAGATTCAAGCTATTCTATGATATTGATAAGCATATAAAGATTGAATATATTTCTGCAAGTGACAAATGATTGGAAATAAAATAATATTGAAATATTCAGACACCCAATACACCAACTGTATTGGGTGTTTTTTAGTATTGCTTTTTATAAAAATATCTGCTATAATGTCAGCATAACAATTCACTGTGGCAAAGCACTAATGTGTTATCACAGTGCAATGATTAATTTTGAAAGGAATTATTGAAATGAAAAAAGTATTATCAGTCCTTCTTGCAGTGGTAATGACATTCTCTGTTGTTACATTATTTGCTGCTTGTTCAAAGGACGCAAAGACAGACGAATCAACTAAGGACAACACATCATCTGACACAGCAGCAGAGGTTGCTGATATTGATTTTGTTAAGCAGAAAGGGAAGCTTGTAATCGGTATAACTGTATATGAGCCGATGAATTACAAAGATGCTGAGGGTAATTGGACAGGATTTGATACAGAATATGCTCAGGCTGTTGCTGAAAAGCTTGGTGTTGAGGCAGAATTTGTTGTAATTGACTGGGATAATAAGTTTCTTGAGCTTAATGCTAAGTCCATTGACTGTATCTGGAACGGTATGACAATTACGAATGAAGTTACATCAAATGCAGATGTAACCAATGCTTATGTAAAAAATGCTCAGGTTGTTATCACAAATCCTGAGATTAAGGATAAGTATACAACACTTGCAGAAATGAAGGATATCACATTTGCAGCTGAGGCCGGTTCAGCAGGTGAGGATGCTATTAAGAAAGCAGGTCTTAATTGGACACCTGTTAATGATCAGGCAAAGGCTCTTATGGAGGTTGCATCCGGTTCTGCTGATGCTTGCGTGATTGATATTACAATGGCTAACGCAATGACAGGTGAGGGTACAAGCTATTCTGATCTTCTTCAGGTTGAAACACTTAACGAGGAAGAGTATGGAATTGCCTGCAGAAAGGGTTCAGACCTTACTGCTGAAATTAATAAGATTACAGATGAGCTTAAGGCAGACGGTACTCTTGATAAGATTGCTGAAAAGTATAAACTTACACTTGTAAAATAATTTAGGCTTAAAATAAAGTCAGGGGCAGACTTATATAGACTGCCCTTTACTTATTTTTATGATTAAGGAGAATTTTTAAATGTTCTGGCAAGTTACACTTGAACTTTTAAAAGGCTTTGGAACAACGCTTAAGCTGTTTGGCTTAACACTTGTTTTTGCTTTGCCTCTCGGTCTGATTCTGAGCTTTGGCTCAATGAGTAAATTTAAGCCGCTTAAGGCGGTAGTTAAGGTGTTTGTTTGGATTATAAGAGGAACACCATTGATGCTTCAGATGATCGTTATTTATTATGGTCCCGGTTTAGCAGCAGCCTGGGCAAAGGGGTTAGATAATCCCAATGCATTTATAGCGTGGCTTGCCGGATGGTCTGTATTTGATAGATTTGTTGCTGTTCTTATAGCCTTTGTTATCAATTATTCCTGCTATTTTTCAGAAATTTATCGCGGCGGAATTGAAGCAATACCTGTAGGCCAATATGAAGCCGGACAGGTTCTTGGAATGACAAAGCCTCAAATCTTTTTTAAGGTTGTGCTCATGCAGGTGGTTAAAAGGATTATCCCGCCGATGAGTAATGAAATTATTACACTTGTTAAGGATACATCTCTTGCAAGAATTATTGCAGTATATGAGGTTATCTGGGCAGGTGAACAGTTTATTAAGTCGGCAGGTCTTATATGGCCGCTGTTCTACACGGGTGCGTTTTATCTTATTTTCTGTGGAATTCTTACTGTATTATTCGGCAGGATTGAAAAGAAACTTGATTATTACAGAGGTTAAAGATATGGCTATTTTAAATGTAAAAAATATACATAAAAGCTTTGGCAGTAATGAAGTACTTAAGGGTATTGATTTCTCGCTTGAAAAAGGTGATGTGCTGGTTATTATCGGTTCATCAGGCAGCGGTAAAACAACTCTTTTAAGATGCCTTAATTTTCTTGAAACGCCTGATACAGGGTCAATTTCCGTAAAGGATGAGATACTTCTTGATACAGCTGACAAAAATACGCTCAGCGAAAAGGAAATCAGAAGAAACAGACTTCATTTCGGTCTGGTGTTTCAGCAATTTAATCTTTTTCCACAGTATACTGTTTTTGATAATCTTACGCTTGCACCGAAACTTGCCCTTAAGAGTGAAATCAAATCAATGAAAACGGCAAAGAAGGATATACCTAAAAATTATAAATTTCGACGTGTCGCAGAAATTGAGGAGAATGCCAATAATCTTCTTGAACGTGTCGGACTTACGGAAAAGGCAAAGGCATATCCCTGTGAGCTTTCAGGCGGACAGCAGCAGCTGTCTCTTATACACATCTCCGAGCCCACGAGACTAAGGCG
>UQVI01000177.1 GCA_900544515.1 uncultured Oscillospiraceae bacterium
AAATTTAGTTTTTTTTCAATAATTCACACTTAAATTGGTATTAGTATTTTATACTTTATAATTTTGTTATAAAATCCAAAAAATCATAAATGGTCTTTAGATGGTCAGAACAAAAAATAAAACCTCACTTGGAGTATTCCAAGTGAGGTTTTTGGAGCTGATAGTCGGATTCGAACCGACGACCTGTTCATTACGAGTGAACTGCTCTACCTACTGAGCCATATCAGCGATTATTCAGTTTTGTAAATTTGCTGTGATTTCAGTAACCTACTGATTACGAATGCGCTGCTCTACCAACTGAGCTACACCAGCATATACTACATTTTTTGCAGGAGAGAACTGAGACAGTCAATGCTCTCCTGCATTTTTATTAATATCAAATTAACTTAACGCTGCTCATTATGATAGTAGCCTGTTGTGTCAAATGCATCAGGCTCTTCAGGAATTATGAGTGCACATACAGCATACAAAAGAACACCCGGAACTGCTGCTGAAAAGATGGATATAAGCGCCCATACAAGTCTGACAATGGTAGGGTCAACATTAAGATATACAGCAAGTCCGCCGCAAACACCTGAAATCATTCTTTCGGTTTTGCTTCTAAACAATTTCTTCATCATTCTCTCTCCTTTTGTATATTATACAGATATTATCACAGAAGTTCAAGTAATTTTTTAAAAACAAATTCAATACTTGATTTTCTTACCTGATTACGTCCGATTTCGCCGAACTGTTCTGTAAATGTTGTTACATTTCCATTGACAGAAAAACCGAAGCAAACCATACCGACAGGCTTTTTTTCTGTTCCGCCGCCGGGACCGGCCACACCTGTTACGCCGACTCCGACTTCACTTTTTGCAGCCTTTGCCACACCCTCTGCCATTTCGTAAGCAACCTCTTCGCTAACAACACCGTTAGACAGAATTGTATCCGCCTTAACACCAAGCAGAGACATTTTAGCCTCATTGGCATACGTGACAAAGGACATATCCAGCACTTTGGAAGCATTTGTTACATTAACAAGATTGCCGCAGCAAAGTCCTCCTGTGCAGGATTCCGCAAAGGAAATATGATATCCCTTTTCAATTAATTTTTCTACAACCTGCTCTTCCAGTGCCATTTACTATCATCCCATCTGAATTTTTATATTATTTAATACCATTTTGAATCTTAGCTGCGGTGAGGGTATTTTCCATCAGCATTGAAATAGTCATAGGACCTACACCGCCCGGAACAGGGGTGATGAAGGAGCATTTATCCTTGACATTTTCAAAGTCAACGTCACCGCAAAGCTTACCGTTTTCATCTCTGTTCATACCGACATCGATAACCACAGCACCCTCTTTTACCATATCTGCTGTAACAAATTTTGCCTTACCGATTGCAGCAACAAGAATATCCGCCTCACTTGTAACCGCCTTGAGGTCAGCTGTTCTTGAATGTGTAATTTCCACTGTTGCATTTTCGTGCAGAAGGAGCATTGCCATAGGCTTGCCAACAATATTGCTTCTGCCGATTACAACTGCTTTTTTGCCGGTTACATCAACACCTGTGGAATGAATAAGCTCCATAACGCCTGCAGGTGTGCAAGGCAAAAAGTTATAGTCACCAATCATAATTGCACCCACATTCACAGGGTGAAAAGCATCAACATCTTTAATCGGAGCGATGAGATTGATAACCTCTTTATCATCAAGGTGTTTTGGCAATGGGAGCTGGCAAAGAATACCGCTTATTTCAGGTCTTGTATTAAGCTCCTGAACCAGGTTATTAAGCTCCTCCTGCGTTGTGTTTTCAGGCAAAGCAAATTTTTCACTGTAAAAGCCAACTTCTTCGCAAGCCTTCTCCTTATTTCTTACATAAACCTGTGATGCAGGGTCCTCACCCACAATAATAACTGCAAGACCCGGAGTCACACCTTTTGTTTTCAGCTCTGCAGTTTCAAGTGCTACTCTTTCTCTCACCTGCTTTGATACTGCTTTTCCGTCAATTATCTGTGCCATTTTTCTTCTCCATATCATAATTATTATTCACAGCAGCAACGTTTTCCTGCTGCGTAATTATATTTTCATCATTTACCGCTGTATCAAGCTGCATCCCCTTCCAGAGTGTGCCCTTTTTAAGCTTGACAAAGCAAACAATCAATGCAATTGCAAATACCACAACAATAACCATTGAAAGAAGCTGACTTACTCTGAGTGTGGTATCTCCGATATAAAGTGAATCCGTTCTGAGGCCTTCAACAACAGCTCTTTCAAGTCCGTACCATACACCGTAAAGCATAAAGATTTCGCCCTTGAATTTTCTGTGTTTATGGACAACGTAATTCAGTATCAGAAATCCCAGCAGACACCATACACTTTCATAAAGAAATGTGGGGTGAACAGGCATAGTAGGGTCAACCTCCATACCCTTTGCAGCGAGTGTATCTGCACTGGCTTCAAGGGTAGCCTGAATTTTCATACTCCACATTCTGAATGGTGATGTGGCAGTGTTGATACCAAAGGCTTCCTGATTAAAGAAATTGCCCCATCTGCCGATGCCCTGTCCGATTAAGAGACCGAGTGCACCTAAATCAAGAAGATTGGGAAAATTGATTTTTCCTATCTTACAGCCGATTGCAGCGCCGATCAGTGCACCGATGATTCCGCCGTATATGGCGATTCCGCCGTTCCATATCTGCGGTATCTCCGCCAGGTGATCTTTATAATAAGACCATTCAAAAGCAACGTAGTATAGCCTTGCACATATTATACCGAAAATCGTGCCCCAGATAAGAACATCGGTCATACCATCAAGGCTCATTTTCCATTTATATGCCATTCTTCCGCCATATAATACCGCAAGAACGAAACCGAAAGCTATGATGATTCCGTACCAGTTTACCTCGTGTCCGAAAATGGTGAATGCAACAGAGGGTAAATCAAAATCAATTCCAAGCCCTTCAAAATATACTCTTGTATAATTACTCATCTTAAGTTTCCTTATTGCTTATTCTTAACAACAGATAAAGCACTGTACCTTTCGTCCATCATATCAGCAAGTCTGTTTTCAATATCCTCTTTTGTAACAGACTTGTAAATCTCCATTGAATCAAAAATGGAATAGCCGTTGAAATGTGCATTCACAAAACCGTTGGCAATAGAGTCAATATCATTATACTCCATTATTTCCCTGCCGTAAAGAGAGCGTCTTGCTTCTTCAAAGCAATTTTCATCAATTCCCTTTTCCTTAAGATTTTTAACTGCCTTTTTAATTTCGTCGGCAACTGCCTGCGGATTTGTGCTTTCACCGTCAAAGGTAACTGCCTCATAGCCATAGCCGATAAAATATTCCTTTGAAAAACTTGTATTTATAAGTCCTTGTTCAAAAAGTAAATTATAGAGTTCAGAAGCTGTCTCTTATACACATCTGACGCTGCCGACGACTAGTCGAG
>UQVI01000178.1 GCA_900544515.1 uncultured Oscillospiraceae bacterium
ACGAGATTCGCCTTAGTCTCGTGGGCTCGGAGATGTGTATAAGAGACAGGCCTATCTCCTATAAATTCTTTGCAAGCTGTTTCAGACCGAGCTTTATCATTTCATCAACGGAAAGTGATTTATCCATAGCACCCACAACGACTGCCGCATCTGACTGTGCATAACCCAATGCCACAAGAGCCTCAACTGCCTCAGCCGAGTCACTGTTAGCCGAAACGGATGCCGCACTTGAAACGGCATCTGAAACATCACCCACTGCAATTGCACCCATTTTATCCTTAAGCTCAAGAACAACTCTTTCAGCTGTTTTTTTACCGACACCCTGTGCCTTTGTGATTGCCTTTGCGTCACCTGAGGCAATACAGACAGCAAGCTTATCAGGCGAAAGCTCGGAGAGAATGGACACAGCCGCCTTAGGTCCGATACCTGAAACCGTGATAAGCAACTTAAAAGCATCCAGCTCTGCAAGGCTTGAAAAGCCGTACAAATCCATTGCATCCTCCCTGACAGCAAGATAGGTGTAAACATTGACGGTATCCCCTGTTTTGCCAATCTGTTTTACAGTGTTCAGCGTAGTAAAGCATTTAAAGCCGACTCCACCGCATTCAATCACTATGAAATTAACATCGGACACGGTTAATGTGCCCTTTAAATTATAAAGCATAAAATCACCTTAATTATCTTAATCCGCTCAATGAGCCCATAATCGAGCCGCTGCAGTGACCGTGACAGATTGCCATAGCCAGCGCATCGGCAGTATCATCAGGCTTTGGTATTTTTTCAAGGCCGAGCATAACCCTTGTCATTTCCTGCACCTGCTTTTTTTCCGCCCTGCCGTAGCCGACAACGGACTGCTTTACCTGAAGGGGCGTATATTCAAAAATATCAACACTGTAGTTCTGAGCAGATAAGGTAATAACACCCCTTGCCTGTGCGACATCAATAACGGTTTTTGCATTATTGTTGTAGAAAAGCTTTTCCATACTCATAACCTCAGGCTTATACTTTTCAAACAGATAACACATATCGTTATATATCGTCTGAAGTCTCAGCGGAAACGGTGTGTGTGCCTCAGTTGTTATCGCACCATAGCCCAAAACACGAAATCTATTTGCTTTATATTCCAAAACACCCCAGCCGACAATTGCATAGCCCGGATCAATACCGAGAATAATCATACATACTTCTCCATTTTATATTTAATAGATTATAACACGGCAGGCAATATTATGCAATAAATAATATATAAATTATATGTGAATAAAAAAGAGGATAGGAAACCCTATCCTCTGATTAATCATTATAACGAGCCTGTAATCTTTGCTCAATAATAAAAGATTCACCAATAGCTTTTGTCTTATAAATCATATCATACAGAAACCCATAAAATTTAATGATGAATAATTTACCCTTTAAGAAAATGCACAAATTTTTCAAGTTCGGTTATATTAAAAGTATAACCGCCGACATCTGTATTGGGAATATAATAGCGTGAACAAACTTCACCGTTCAGTACAGTAAATGCCTGCTTTAAGGTTGACACCATATAGTCTGCACACTGCCTTGCATTGGAGCCGCTGACAATAACTGCACCTACCCTTTTATGCTTATCTATCGGCGGATTTGCTCCCCTTTTAAAGCGAGCACTGTAATAACGCTGAAAGCGGTCAATAATTGCCTTAAGCGGTGCAGGGAAAAAGTTATTGTAAATCGGTGTAAAGAAAGCGATATAATCCGCCTCCTCAAAATCCTCAAAAAACAGGTCCAAATCCTTGTTTGAGCAGCCGTCGTGATACTCACAGTATTTGCAGTCGCAGCATGGAGCAGGCGCCATTTTATAAGTATCATACTGCTTTATCTCGCAGTCAAGAAAATATTTTTTTACCTGGTTAATCAGCTCAGAGGAAACACCCTTATCTCTCGGTGAGCCGTTTATTATCAATAATTTTTTCATTAAACCATCTCCGATTCCAAACATCACATACAAAGTATATCACAAAATTATATTGTTTTAAAGGAAAAAATATGCTAAGATTTTATATACTGTTATTATAACACAGACGGATATTGGAGTTTTATTATGATAAGCAGATTCATAGACAATGTTATCCAAAAAAGAAAATGGAGCAAGGAAGCATCAAGGGAAAGGCTTGGAATTTTCAGCGGTATATTCGGCATCATCTGCAACGCTCTGCTCTGTACCATAAAATTCTTTGTAGGCACGGCTACAGGCTCGGTATCCATCACTGCGGACGCGGTCAACAATCTGTCTGACGCAGGAACAAGTCTTGTCACCATTGCAGGAACAAAGCTTGCAAACAAGCCTGTTGACGAGGAGCATCCCTTCGGTCACGGCAGAATTGAATATATTTCCGCACTGATTGTATCGTTCTTCATTTTTCTGATGAGCTTTGAGCTGGCAAAAAGCTCAGTAGAGAAAATCATACATCCGCAGGATATAAAATTCAATATATGGTATATTGCTGTACTTGCAGCTGCCATTCTCATAAAGCTGTTTATGGCTTACTTTAACAATATTCTTTACAAAAAAACGGACAATATAAACCTCAAGGCAGTGATGCAGGACAGCCTGAACGACTGCATTGCCACAGGTGCAACCATTTCCGCACTGCTTATTTCCTCTCTTACTTCTTTTAAAAGAGCAGACGGCATTATAGGTCTTGTAGTTGCAGTCATTATCTTTTTCGCAGGGGTAGGAATCGTCAAAGATATTTTAGGCAGGCTTTTAGGTCAGCCACCGTCAGAGGAGCTTGTAAAAAGCATTGAAGAGATTATGATGAGTGAAGAGCAGATTGTCGGTGTCCACGACCTGATTGTGCACGATTACGGTCCGGGAAGAATCATTGCATCTGCTCACGCGGAAGTACCGTCAACAGTGGATATCGTTGAAATTCACGATGTAATTGACAACGTTGAAAAGAAGATATCAAAGGAGCTAAAAATCGTTATCTGCGTTCATATGGACCCGATTGTGGTAGACGATGAAGAGGTTGAATCCTATAAAGCATTGACGAAAAGTATTTTGACTGATATGAACAGTGAATACAGCTTTCACGATTTCAAAATGGTAAAGGGACCCACCCACACAAATCTGATCTTCGACCTTGTTGTCCCCTATGACAAGAAGAAAACCAATGTGGAAATTTTACGTGATCTGAGAAATGAATTCAAGGAAAAGGATAAAAATATCAATCTTGTTGTAACCGTTGAGCATTCATATATCTGAGACTAAAAACTATAATGAAATAATATAAAAAAACAGCTCCCCGTTCAATCAAGGGAGCTGCTTTTTATTCTGCTATTTTATAGTTTGGTAAACTGAATAGCAATAGGTTATAAAAGACTGATTTCGTCTT
>UQVI01000179.1 GCA_900544515.1 uncultured Oscillospiraceae bacterium
ACGAGATTCGCCTTAGTCTCGTGGGCTCGGAGATGTGTATAAGAGACAGGTCTGAGCTTCAAGAATGACAGACAGATATTGAATAAAGCACATGATTTCTTAATAGAAAATAATTACATAAAAAAATAATGAATACAGCTATAAGGGGTTTCAGTTTATGCATGAACTTTGTCAGACAATACAGGAATTTTTAACAGCGCACGGTATACCGGATTGGCTTGTTGTCTTTTTGATATCCGTCTGCCCCGTTCTTGAATGCCGACTCGGTATGTTTACAGCGATTGTACTTCTTGATATGAATCCTTTTGTAGGATTTATCATCAGTTTTTTAGGAAACATTTTGCCGATACCGTTTATCCTGCTGCTTATCAACTGGATATTTGAGGTATTCAAAAAAATTCCCGGTCTTAAAAATATTGTATTCTGGCTTGAAGACAAAACACTGAAAAAACGTGATAAAATTGATAAATACGGAGTCTGGGGACTTCTCGCTTTCGTTGCAATTCCCCTTCCCGGTACCGGCGGCTGGACCGGAGCATTGCTTGCGTCACTGCTTCATCTCGACAAGAAGAAAAGCTTTGGTGTAATTACTGTCGGTGTATTTATTGCAGGACTTATTATAACTGTATTGAGCCTGATTTTCGGCGCTGTGGTTTTTTAAATGACAAGAGAAGAAAAATTTTTAATTGAAATCTGCAAAGCTTATATGAATAACGCAGATATAACTATACCTGATCATCTTGATTACAAAGAGCTTTTCAGAATTGCAAAGCATCATAATCTTCTGGGCATATGCCACTGTGTTATCAATACATCAAAAACAAAATCCTCTATGCCGGAAAATTTCTTAAGTGCTTTAAAAGAAAAATTCTTTGACAGTGTCTATATCTTCGAGTGCCAGAAGGCCTGCGCACAAGAGGTCAAAGATATCCTCACGGCCTCTCAGACACGCCATATTCTTTTTAAAGGCATTATGCTTAGAGAGATGTACCCTGTGCCGGAAAGCCGCACAATGGGCGATATAGACATCCTCATAGACCTCAGAAACAGAGATGCCGTAAAAAAAGCACTCATAAATGCGGGATTTGACTGCACAGAACAGAACGGTCCCGTTTATAATTATCGTAAAAACGGCGTACTGCTTGAGGTGCATACTCACATAATCAGTGAGTTCGGTGACAATGCTTTCACCGATGCATTTGACAACGCTGCCTTTGACGGATATACCGGTGTACTGAATGATGATTATCATATGGCATATCTTATTGCTCATACTGCACATCATTTTAAATTTTACGGTGCAGGCATACGCCACGTTCTTGACCTTGCAGTCATACAGAAAAATAAAACAATAAATCTGAATAATGTTCTTGGCATTTTAAAGCCTATCGGACTTGATACCTTTGCAAAAGTTGTTTTTTCAGTATGCTTCGACTGGTTTGGTATAGGTGAAAAATTCATTGAAAATACGGAGAAAACGCAGCAGTATCTTTGCAAGTGCGGTGTATTCGGCAGTATGCAGGAAAATATGGGCGCCATAGTTACACGAAAGGAAATGGAAAATCACTCCGATACCTCCTCGTTTTTTGTTAAACTGCGTCTCGCCTTTCCGTCATACGAAAAGCTAAAGAACATTAATTATATAAAATTCATTGACGGCAGACCGTATCTTACACCATACGCCTGGATTTACAGATTTTTTTACAATATAAAAAACAGAAAATCGTTTATTTCCAAAACAATAAATGAAATTGATGATGAAAACACGCAGGAACTTGCTCGCCGGGAACTTGCTTATTTTAAGGAGATAGGACTTTTATGATATTTTTAATTGTGCTGATAGCTATTATCGTTATCCTTGCTGTTCTGTTTGTATCTTGGTTTTTCACAATGAAAGCAAATGGAAAATGTCCAATTTGTGCCATAAAAAAAATAACAATACCACGTAAAATAACGATGAATATATCCGAAACCGAGAACTATAACAACGGTGTGGCTCAGACTCCGCCTATGGGATGGTCCAGCTGGAACACCTTCAGAAATCATATTGATCAGGATATGATTATGGAGGTTGCCGAAGCAATGGTCAACAGCGGACTTGCAGATGCAGGCTATAAGTATGTTAACCTTGATGACTGCTGGCAGAGCTCTATGCGTGACTCCGACGGTAAGCTTCAGGGTGATCTCAGAACCTTCAGTCGCGGTATTCCTCAGCTTATAAAGGATATCAATCAGCTTGGCCTTAAGGTCGGCCTTTACTCATCAAACGGAACACTTACCTGTGAGGATATGCCTGCTTCCTTAGGCAATGAGGAGCTTGATGCAAAAACACTGGCTTCCTGGGGATGTGAATTTTTCAAATACGATTTCTGCCACAGCCATCCAATAAGCGGTGACTGCCCTGCTATTGAAAAGATTGAGCTTAACAGAATAGATACAAATGATTTCAATTCATTGGAGGTTTTAAAGCCTGAGGACGCCGAGTTCACAGGTATGGCAAAAATCATAAAGCTTTCCGAGCTCCCCAGCGGACAGGCAATCGGATTTTTAAATCACGGTGCAGGCAGTGCAACCTTCAAAGTTATTTCACTCCCTAAGGGAAAATATGCGCTTACAGTTGTGCACCAGAAAACCTTCAGAAAGACGGACAGCTATGCACAGATCACCGTTAACGGAAAGGTTTATGAAATATTCTTCCCTCGCGGAAAGGGCTTCAGTGATTCAGGAAGAACGCAGATTGTGGTGGATCTTAAGGACGGTGAAAATGTAATTACCGTTCAGAATCCGATTGCAACCGTTGCCGATTCCTCCTATATTCAGTACAAAAGAATGGGTGACGCACTCAAAAATGCCACTAAGGAATGGGCAAAATTCACAAATACACCTGAAAAGCCTATTGTTTATTCCATATGTGAATGGGGTACCGCACAGCCTTGGGACTGGGGCAGAAAAGCCGGTAATATGTGGCGAACAACCCACGATATTATGCCGATATGGAAGAGCATTGTTCTGCTATACGATTTCACAATTAAAAAGTATGCTGCGGCAGGACCGGGCGGATGGAACGACCCTGATATGCTTGAGGTTGGCAATGGAAAGCTCAGTGAAGATGAAAACAAAGCACACTTTTCATTATGGTGTATGATGGCTGCTCCGCTTATGCTCGGCAATGATATAAGAAAATTCGTTGACGGAAACAATAATGCAGTTGATGGCAATTCAGCACTTAAGATTGTAACAAACAAACAGCTTATTGCTATTGACCAGGATACATTGGGAACTGTCTCTTATACACATCTCCGAGCCCACGAGACTAAGGCGAATCTC